>JBEGLK010000135.1:0-5810 GCA_041183605.1 Pseudomonadota bacterium | reverse complement strand
AACTGGCAGTGCGTGTCAGCAGTGCCTATTTTGAAGCCATGCTGACCTACGAACAACTCGCACTGGTGTTGGCGCAGCGCGCGGACTACCAGACCCAACTGGCAGCCGCCCAGAAGTTGCTGGCGCTGGGCTCTGGCACGCGCACCGACGTCGATGAAGCGCAAGCCCGGCTCGACATGACGCTGGCCAATGAGATCGAGGCCAGGCAGAACATCGACTACACCTTGCGCCAATTGCAGGCCTTGGTCAATCAACCGATTGACGGCCTTGCCAAGCTTGACACGACCAAATTTACCTTGGCCCAGCCGGAACCTGCCGACGTACAAAGCTGGATCGAGCGCGCCGAATCAAAAAATCATCGGCTACGTTCACTTCAAGCTCAGCTTGAAGTCGCACGTGGAGAACTTGCCAAGGCTCAGGCCGGACACATGCCAACCCTGGACGCCGTGGCCCAGTGGACACACAGCATGAGCGAAAATGTGGTCAATGTCCAGTCCACTTACAGCAACAATTCAGTCGGCCTGCAACTCAACATTCCTCTCTATTCTGGTGGCTACGTCAGTTCCGGTGTGCGCCAAGCCCAGGCTGCGCTGGATCGAGCAGGATTTCTGCTGGAGGCAGGGCGGCGTGAACTGGCTGTCAATGTTCATAAGGAATTTAGAGGCGTCACCGAGAGTATGGCCAGGGTCAAGGCACTCGAGCAAGCCCTGCGTTCAGCCGAGCAGCTTCTACTGTCAAATCAAAAATCGGTGCGGGGCGGCAACCGGACCCTGCTGGATGTGATGAACGCCGAGCAGCAGCGCATGGTGGTGCTACGTGACCTGGCCCAGGCGCGATATGTGCATCTGATCTCCCGGATCCGCCTGCTCGCGCTGGCTGGCAGTGCGAATACAGAAGCGATTGCGGCCATCAATCAGTCGCTGACAAACTAACTTTAATGAATAAGAAACCATCAAATACCGTGCTGCCCGATGTTTTGGAGACCGAAACAAAGGTTCTGCTGGTCGACGACGACCTCAGCCTGTTGCGCCTGCACCAGATCATGTTGGAAAAATTTTTGGCACCGGCGCGGGTCACGCCGGTCGACAACGCCCTTGAGGCCATGTTGTGTATTGAACGCGAGATTCCCGACCTGGTGATTGTGGACCTCAACATGCCAGGAATTGATGGCTTCAGCCTGCTCAAGTTACTTGAAACCGATCAGCGTTACAGGTCAGTTGCAAAAATTATCCTGAGCGGCATGACTGCCGAAGATGTGGGCCAACATGGTGCATTGCCGAAAGGCGTGATGCGCCTGCAAAAGCCGCTCGACGTCCGGAAGATGGGAAAGATTCACGCCCATCTCGCCACTTTTAATAAGTCGAAACAGGAAGCGTCAGTGAAGATGGAAAACACCGCATTGACTGTGACGGCTGATGTGTCTGCAGAAGCTGTCGAATTGCCGAAGAAAAAAATTCTCATCATTGACGACAATCAGGATATTCGCCGGCTTTTATCAATCTCACTCAACCCGTTTTACGAGGTGTTTGAGGCAGCTGACGGTGAAAGTGGGTTGTCAGCCTTTTACCTGTACCGTCCCAGCTTGGTATTCCTGGACATCATGTTGCCGGGCAACTTGAATGGATTGCAGGTGCTGGAAATGATCCGTGCAGACCCGCCGTACCGCGATACAAGGGTTGCCATGATCACCGCACGAGGACAAAAAACCGACTACATCGCCGGTCAGGCCTATGGTGCAGATGCTTATTTTGTGAAACCCCTGAGCCCGCAGAAATTGCTGCATTGGTGCCATAAATATATTGCAGCATGAAGAACATACAAGCTCTGCCCATCAAATTGCCAAAGCGATCGGCCCGCATTGTTTGGGGCAGTTTTTTGCTGGCTTTGCTGATACTCATTGGGGTTTGCTTCGCATTGCTGCAACAACTGAAAATCGGTGTTGCCGATCTAACGTCACGCATTCTCATCAACCAGGCTGTCTTGCGGGTCAATTACGTCGCCAGCGAAATGAGGATGCTCAATGACAAGCTCAAGCAGATCGAGCGACTTTATGCAGCGCAGGGCAGGCAGCTTGACCTTCAGACCATGTGGGATCAGGGCTTGATCGATCCCAACGTGTTTGCCGGGATACAGATCACTGACGCGCAGGGAGACGTTGTGCTGAGCAGCGCGGCGGTAACGCCGGGACTGAACCTGTCACACACGTCGGCATTCAAAACGCATGCAGCAAGAGACAGTACCAATCTGTTGATTGACAACAGCGCCTTTGAAAGTGGTGGAGCACAGGCCTATGAAGGTGTTTCACGCCGTCTCAATGGCCCCAAGGGGAATTTTTCGGGCGTCATCCTGGCCACCATCAACAGCCAATATTTCAAGAATGTTTATGATGAACTTAAGGTCGCAAGCCAAGTGACGGCAAGTTTGGTCGGTCTGGACGGCGAGATCCTGATGTCGCTTGACGGTAGAGACAATTCAATCTTCAAGGACTTCAAAGGCCAGCCATTTATCAACCAAATCAACAAAGGTATTCTGACTGGCCAGTACCGTAGCAATCTTGAGGGCGACGGGATTGGCCGCCACGTGCACTATCAAAAAATTCCCGGCTTCGATCTTGTTGTTGTATCAACCGTGACAGCCAACGCTTGGGACAACCTGACCCCCACTGGGAAAACTGTATTTTTGACATGCCTGGTCGCTGTCATTGCAGCAATTCTGGCGATTGTTCTGATTTTCAGAAGTCATATTATTCGAGAAAACCGGGCTTTGGCGCTGAATCAGCAACTCACTACCCGCCTCCAAACCAGCGAAGAACGCCTGCGCCTCGCCGTGGTGGGCAGCAATCTGGGAACCTGGGACTGGCACCTGGACCAAAATAGATTTACCACGAACGACCTTTTCAAGGCCCGCTTCAAGTCCTGGCCAGACGCAAGCGTTGGCAAGATCAGTTTGCTAAAAGAACTGATCCATCCCGAGGAATTGGCGTCACTGGTCTCTAAGGTCGAACGGCACATGGACGGCACAACACCCTATTTTTCCAGCGAGTGCCGTATTTGCAGTCCTGCAGGTGACTGGGTATGGGCACGGGTTCAGGGGCAGGTGACCGAGCGCAGCCTGGACCAACGCCCGATCCGCCTGTCCGGCACGGTGATGGATATCACCGAACAAAAAACAGCTGAAGCCAGAATCAGGGACTACACCGAACAGTTGGCGATCATTTTCGCGCTCAACCAGGATGCCCTGGTTGTATTTAATCACCACCGGCGCGTCAACTTCATCAATCCGGCGTTCCATCATCTAACCCACTTGGAACCGGCCTTGCTGCTGGGGCTGAGCGAGGAAGAATTCACTCAGCAATTGAATGCGGCGTGTGTGCCAGACAAGAAATTCTGCGGCCTGCCCATGCTGCGGGCGCGAACCGAAAAACCATCAGCATCCACCCGGGAACTGCTTGTCACACGGGAACCTAACTCGCGGGTTCTGCTGGCAACGTTGACCACCAGCAGCGCCAATTCGATCTCACAGGTTCTCAGTCTGCGCGACGTCACCCACGAAACCCTGGTTGAAAAACTCAAGTCCGAATACTTGTCTACAGCAGCGCACGAGATCCGCTCGCCCATGGCCAGCATCCTGGGTTTTGCCGAGCTGATGACCGACACCGAACTCAACGCCAATCACAGGGGAGAGTTCAGCAACATCATTCTGAGTCAAGCCCACCGGATCAAGGGCATTCTGGATGAACTGCTTGATTTGGCCCGCATTGAGGCGGGTGGCGGGCAGGATTTTGTATTTGAATCCGTGGATCTTCAGGTCTTGGTAGAACAGGTTGTGACAGAATTTTTACCCCCCGATGGCAGACCTCTGCCAACCATCGATATTCCTTCGCAGCATTGCAGAATTGACTATGACAAGGCCAGTCAGGCGCTGTTGAATGTCATTACCAATGCCTATAAATATTCTGATAAAAACAGCCCGGTGAGCATCCGGTATGTCAAACCTGTGGTCGTCAACAACTTGGAAATGGCAGGAATTACAGTGCAGGATCAGGGCATCGGCATGAATCAGGAAAACTTGAAAAAGGTTTTTGAACGGTTTTACCGCGTCAATGAAAATGTTTCCGCTGCCGGAACCGGCCTGGGCATGGCCATCGTCAAGGAAATCATGACCAAGCACGAAGGCGAAGTGCTCATCAAGAGCATCCCTGGTCACGGGACGGCTGTGACGCTGCTGTTTCCGCTATTCAAATCCTGAAAATCAGCAGCTCACACAAACTTTACTTGCCGCCCATCGACTTCTGCAAAATTGCAAGCACGGTATTCAGGTCTTCGATCGGCACTTGACCAGGTGCCGAACTGCTGGCCCCCACGGCAAAACTCAGGCTGGAACCAAAAGCCCAACCAAACATGCGTGTCATGACACCATAGGGCCCCATCGACATGCTGATAAGCGGGATGCGCAGCTTTTTGCTGGCTTCGCGCGTAGCGGTTAAAAGCGTCAGCACATCGTCAAGGTCACGCGGCATGACGGCCACTTTGGCCACATCGGCACCCAACTGGTCGGCCGTCAGGAATTTGGCCGCCAGTGTTTCCAGACCCGGTGTGTAAGAGAAATTGTGGAACGACAACACCAGCTTGATGCCATTGGCTTTGGCCGCCGTTCGCACCCGGGCGATGTTGGCAGGGTCGTTTGCCATTTCGTAATCGATCAGGTCGATGCTCTTGCTCTCGCACACGGCCGTGTACATGGCGATCACCTGGTCTTCGTTCAAGGCAATTTTTTCGCCGCCCTCAATGGTGGAGCGACGGGTGAACAGGATGGGGATGTTGCCAGCGGCCTGCTTGATCGCGCGCGCTGCGGCAATCACGGCCGCGCTGTCACCAATGGCATCAAAAAAGTCAACCCGCCACTCCAGCACATCGGGCTGCTTGGGCAACACCACGGCCAGCTCGGCCATCAGCGCGGCAAACGTGCGCCCGACCAGCGGCGTGCAGACCAGCGGAAATTTGCCGCCGGCGATGGGTTGTCCGTTTACTTCAATAGGTTTGTTGGTTTGCATTGTTCACTCCAATAAAAAAGCCTGCCAGCACCACGAGGGCACAGGCAGGCACTTTAAACGATCTTGTTATCAGCAGGCGCTGGCCATTTCCTCGGAAGTGAACTCGCCCTCTTCCATTGACGGATCATAAAACTCGCCAAACAGCTCCTGGTCGGAAGGTTTGTCTTCCTTGATCGGCACCGACACCCAGGTGGTGTTCATGTAGTGCTTGAGGTGCACGTTCTCGCTGATGACGTTGCCGCCCCAGGTACCACAACCCAGGCTCGAGGTCATGGGCATGCCATTGTTGAAGGCGCCGGCGTTGGCCTTGGACTGCGGTTGGCGCACCATCATGCGGCTCACCGGTGCGGCCATGGCCAACTGGTGAATGTGGTCCTGGTTGAACGAATAGATACCGCAGGAATGGCCCTTGCCACCCACGTTGTAGATGCCGCGCATCATGGTCAGTGCTTCGTCAAACGTGCCGTACTTGTAGACCGCCAGCAGCGTGGTGAGCTTCTCGCCCGAATAGGGGTACTCTTTGCCGATGCCATCACCCCGCACGATGATGAACTTGCGGTCAGCGGGAATGGAGAAGCCTGCGGCCTCGGCCAGTTTTTGCGGTGCCACGGCCACGGTGTCGGCCAGGCGATGGTTCTCGTCGTCCCACATGGCTTTACGCAGCTTGGCTTTTTCTTCTTCATTGGCCAAATAACCGCCTTCTTTTTGCAGCTGCGCCAGCATCGCGTCAAAAACCGATTCCTGGATGATCAGGTTG
>JBEGLK010000134.1:0-5827 GCA_041183605.1 Pseudomonadota bacterium | reverse complement strand
GTAAACCACGCGCCCGTTGGGGCGGATGGTCGGTGCGCCGTTCGACCAGAAGCGCGTCGTGATCGGCTGCTTCTTCATTTGAGCGGCAACCGCCTTGCCGTCGGTGGTCTTGGCCGCCTGGACCGCTTGCAGGTAATGCGTCACGGCGGCATAAACGTTGCCGTTCGATGCACCGGGCGCGCGACCCATTTTTTCCTGGAACCGCTTGGCGAAGGCGCGTGTCGCGTCGTTGGCGTTCCAATAGAAACCCTCGGCAAATCGCATGCCTTGTGTCACTTCCAGGCCCGCAGCCAGGATGTCGGTATAGGTCAGGATCGGCGCGACAATGGTTTTGCCGGCGGCCTGGAGGCCGAATTCGCGTGCCTGTGTCAACGCCCTGATGAGGTCAGTGCCGGAGCTGAGAAACACCACCACGTCCGCGCCGGACGCCTGCGCCTGGGCGATAAAGGACGCATAGTCAGTCGTGTTGATCGGATGTTTCACCTGACCCACCACCTGGCCGCCCGCCTCCTGGATGGCAGCGGAGCACACCGCATTGCCGGTCTGCCCGACGACGTTGTCAATCGAGATGAAGAACCATTTCTTCTTGGCGTTGTCCCCTGAGGCGAGCACCGCCGAACGTGGATAACCGTAGGAGTCAACCGACCAATGGAAACCATAGGGTGAACAATCCTGCTCGGTGAAGTTGATCGCGGTTGCGGCCGGCATGCAGGTGATGACACTCTTCTCGCGTGCCACCGCCTGGGCAGCCAGCGCCGCAACACTTGAGCCGCCACAAACCATCATGTCAACCTTGTCGACCTCAATCCATCGTTTGGTGATGTCAGTGGCTACGTCGGCCTTATTGAGGTTGTCGCCCACGATCAGTTCGATCGGGCGCCCCAGCACCTTGCCGCCGTTGAAGTCTTGGATCGCCATGCGAATCGAGAGCTCTTCACCCGGGCCATTGGTATCCCGATAAAGCCCGGTGTAGTCCGTCAAATCCCCGATCTTGATCGGTCGCGTCTGGCTGAGCGCCAGGCCAGGCATGGCCAGGGCAGTCGCGCCGCCACCGAGAGTCTTGAGTAAGGTCCGTCTTTGCATGGTCATCGCTTGTCTCCTAAATATAGTAATTACAGGGATCGAAGTGATCCGTTTCTCGCTCTCACTGATGGGAGTACATGGCAAACCCTTCGGCCAGACCCCGGGCCGCAAAGATCATGGAGCCACGCCCCCCCAACTCATCCCTGGTCACCATGACCAGGTCCCGCGAGCCCGGCAGCAGCGCCAGACTGGTGCTTTTAAGGAAATGGTTGTGCTCGCGCCCCGGCAGCAGGATCTGACCGATCGGAATACCGTAGGGGCTGAACACCAAGAAGCGCGCCTGGTGGTACATCGCCACGTACACATTACCTTCAGAGTCGGTGCGCATGGAGTCAGGTGCACGCCCCACAAAGTGGTAAGGAACCAAGGCGCCATTGCGCGCGATCACGCCTGGTGCACTCAGGTCGACACGGTGCAGGCGGTTGTTGCCGAACTCGGTCGCCCACAAGACCTTGCCGTCAGGACTGAGCGCGACACCATTGGCGGCACACATGTTCTGCAATACCGGCTTGATGGTTTTGAAATCCGGCGTCACATAGTAGACGCCACCCACCGGGTTGGTCGAAGAACCCCGGAAGTCGGTCATGTAAAAACCGCCCTCGTTGTCAAACACCATGTCGTCGAGCACATATCCCGCACTCGGTGGCACGATGGTCTGCCGGTTGCTGCCATCCGGGTTGATGGCGATGACCGTGCCGGCGGGGAACTGGCCCTGACTGTCCATCGCCCCCAGGCAAGCCAGAAAGATGCGGCCATCCTTGTGAATGGCAATGCCCGCCGGGTGCAGTTGTTCTTCGGTGTAGACGGTGCTTAACTGATGGTCAGTGGACAGGCGCAGCACACGTCCACCAAAAACATCAACAAACAAAAGATTGCCCTGCCGGTCAAACGCCGGGCCTTCCAGACCCAACTGACCGTCAGAGACTTTGAACAGGGGCTCGGCCACCGCAACCGGGAGGCCGCGCTCGGAGGCAGGGATCGGGACCAGACCACGGGTCGCGTCCGTGTACGAGAGCGTGCGATTTTCGCCAGTGGAATCCTGCAGCTTGGCAAATATGCCATGCTGCAGGTGATGCACGTTGGTGCTGCCCATGATATAGCTCCAGAATGTGCGCCGAGCACATTTGTTCTGTTTGTCTCCGAGATCCTTTTTTATTGAGCCAACATGAGTCTCGTCTCTCATGCTCGCGATGCAGATTATGAGGCTGCTTCGCACCCTGTTCGTAGCTATTTTCGGAACAGAGTAATTACGATTTCAGAACGATAACCAGGGGCGAGAGTTGGATTTACAACAGGATGTGGCGCACCATCCTGTTGCCGTGAACTGGTATTGCAAGCGTCAGCTTATTTTTTCTCGATGCCAGCCAGTTCCACAAACTTGCCCCAACGCACAATCTCGGACGCCACAAAACTGCGGAACTCACCTGGCGTCATGGCCACTGGCGTGGCGCCCATATTCTGGATGAACTCGCGCGCCTGAGGTGTGGCAACAACCCGCTGGATCTCGCGGTTAAGCCGTTCAACAATGGCGGGATCGGTCTTGGCCGGCGTGAACACACCCGCCCAAGCCGTCAGTTCGACATTCTTGAAGCCAGCCTCGGCAATGGTCGGCACATTCGGCATCGACGCCAGACGATGTGCGTCACCAATGGCCAATGCCTTGATCGCACCAGAACTGATCAGCGGCATGGCCACGTTGCGGTCAGCAAAGGTCAAGTCGACTTGGCCACCGATCATGTCCTGCATCACCTGCGGCATGCCGCGGTACGGCACGTTGAGCAGCTCAATCTTGGCCGAAGTCTTCAGCAAAGCACCCAGCACACGGCTGGTGGTGTTGCCGACACCCAGCGCCAGCGACTTGTCGCCACGCTCCTTGGCGATACGTACCAGGCCTGCCACGTCATTGGCCGGGAAGTCCTTGCGCACCACCAGAAACTGCGGAATACGCATCACCGTGCTGACCGGCTCGAAGTCTTTCTCGGGGTCATAGGGCAACTGGTTGAACAGCGACTTGTTGGCCGCATGCGGCGAGTTCGTGCTCATCATGATGGTGTAGCCGTCAGGTGCGGCTCGCTTGACGGCCTGCGCCGCAATAACGCCGTCAGCGCCGACCTGATTGTCAATGACGACGGTCTGCCCCAGGCCCTTGCGCATTTCCTCTGCCATGAAGCGCGCCAAGGCGTCGACGGTGCTGCCTGCAGGGAACGGCACAACCATCTTGATGACACGGTCCGGATAAGTCTGTGCAGCAGCCGGCTGAAAGCTGGCGATCAATACGGCGGACAGCGCCAATAATTGCTTGAAAAAATTCATGTTGTTCCTCTTTACGCGCCGTGCGGCAACAAAATCTGGCGCACCACCGCACCGGATTGCAACTGGTCGAAACCTTCGTTGAGCTGGTCAAAACGGATGTGTTCACTGCGCAGTTGGTCCACCGGCAGGCGGCCGTTCAAGAACATGTCGACGTACTTCGGAATGTCGTTCTGTGGCACGCCGCCCCCCATGAAGGAGCCGCGCAACACGCGCTCTTCGGACACCCACTTGTAATGCGGCACCGAGAAGGCTGCGGTGGATTTGCCCACGCCCACACCTACCACCTCGCCGCCACGCACCGTGATCGCCTGAGCCATATCCAGGGCTACCGGAACGCCGGTGACCTCGAAGGCGTAGTCGACGCCACCGTTGGTCAGGTCAAGCACCTGTTGCACCGCGTCCGCGTCACGCGCGTTGATGCACTCGGTGCAACCCACGGCTTTGGCCAGATCAAACTTGCTGGGCAACACGTCGATACCAATGATGCGAGTCGCGCCTGCTTCGCGCGCGGCCATCACCGCGGTCAAACCAACACCGCCCAGGCCGATGATCGCCACCGACGCCCCGGGCTGCACCTTGGCACTGTTGAATACCGCGCCAGCGCCGGTAATGATCGCGCAGCCGAACAAAGCCGCAACGTCCAGCGGCACCCGCGGGTCGATCTTGACCAGTGACTGCGGCGCCACCACTGCGTATTGCGCATACACCGAAATACCGCTGTAGTGATTCAGCCGACCACCATCGAGCAGGTGCAGGCGACGCGCTCCGGTGGCCAGCATGCCCTGGGCGCGAGTGCCCGTCACAGCTTGGCACAGTCCGGGTCGGTTGGCCAGACACACACGACACTGGCCACAACCCGCCACACCCGCCATGGCCACATGGTCACCGGGCTTGAGCCCGGTCACACCAGCGCCAATTTCGCGCACAATGCCGGCGCCCTCGTGGCCGCCAACCGTCGGCAAGGGCCGTGGCCGCAAGCCCTCCACCACGGACAGATCGGAGTGGCACAGACCGGCGGCCCTGACCTCGACCAGCACTTCGCCGGGACCAGGCGCTTCAAGTTCAACCTCTTCGATGCGGAACGGTTGGCTTTTGGCAAAAGGCGTTGGCAGGCCCTGCTCATACATGACTGCGGCAGTCATCCTCATGGTGTTTCTCCTGTATAAAAAGATTGGCAAATACTGAGACCGCACTTGGCAGTTGAGGGACGGTTCAGTTCATGATCTAGGACCAGTTTAGGAAGGCCGGCACCGGATGTCCATGGCATTTCTTGAAAGTCCGTGTCCCAGTTTTCCGAACACGGACATCGCCTTATTCCGGCCGCATGGGTTTGCTGGGGCGTGGAACCAGGCTCATCAGGATCTGATTAAAGGCGCCATCGACCAGAATGTCCTGTCCGTTGACGTAGCCAGATCGATCACTTGCCAGGAAGGTAATGACGTTGGCCAAATCCACCGGATCAGCCACCCGGCCTGAAGGCACCATTTGGCCACGCGCTTTGCCCACTTCGGGGTCGGCATAGGCGGCCTCGGTGGCTGGCGTGCGCACCAGCCCTGGTGACACCGAGTTGCAACGAATCCGGTGTTCCGCCAATTCCACCGAAAGCAGGCGCGTCATCATCATCAACCCCGACTTGCCCACGCTATAAGCGCCACCATGCGCCAGCGGAATATGCCCACAGATGGACGCGACGTTGACAATGCTGCCGCCACCGCCCGCGTTGATCATCTGTTTGCCAAAAGCACGGGTGCAGATCAGCGCACCCGTGAGGTTCACGCTCAGCATCCGGTCCCAAAGCGCCATATCGCCATCCATCAACGGACCGGCATACCCCACCAGCGCGGCGTTGTTGACGAGCACCTGGCAGGCACCGAGTTCACGCTGCACCTGCTCGGCTGCTGCAGCAACTTCATCGGCACGCGTCACGTCCGCGGTCAGGCTGATCGCACGACCGCCGGCCGCTTCGATCTCGGCAGCGACAGCGGCCGCGGCTTTGCCGTCACGATCCAGCACCGCCACGGCAGCGCCGATGGCGGCCAGTTCACGGGCGGTGCCCGCACCAATCCCGCTGCCACCGCCGGTGACAACGCAAACGCGGCCCGCCAGCCCGAGCCAGTCCTGACCCGCATCCACCACTGTGTTCGAACTCATGGGATTTCCTTCGTCTGTGTATCAATCACTCAGGCTGAATACCGGCAGACCGTGCCAGTTGCGTCCAGCGCGTGACTTCGCTGTCAATGTATTTGTCAAACGCATCAGAACTCGTAACCCAGGGCGACATGGCGCCGTCGGCCAATTTCTTGACGATCTCCTTGTTGTTGAGGACGGTGTTCAGGGCCGCATTGAGTTTGGCCACCGTTTCTGGCGCCATGTGGGCAGGGCCAATCAGTCCAGACCAGGCCGGGAAAGAGAAACCTTTGAGCGTTTCAGC
>JBEGLK010000133.1:0-5840 GCA_041183605.1 Pseudomonadota bacterium | reverse complement strand
ACCAACATGGCTGCTTCCCGGTTTGGCAACTCAGGCAACAACACCACAAACTCGTCCCCCCCCAGGCGCGCCGCAGTGTCGGATTCACGCACACTGTCCAGAATGCGCTTGGCCACGGCCTGCAACAACCAATCACCAACTTCGTGCCCCAATTCATCGTTGATGGGTTTGAAATTGTCCAGATCAATAAACAAAAGTGCCAGCAGCGCCTTGACACGTCGCGCACGCGCTACCTGTTGTGACAAGCGTTCCAGCGCCAAGCGCCGATTGGGCAAACCGGTCAGGGGGTCATGAAAAGCCAGTTCACGCACCTGCTGCGCCATTTGAGTGCGCTCGGTAATATCTTCCAGCGACACCACAGCCCTGAGTCGTTCTTCGCCATCCAGCGGGGTCACGCTCATGCTGAGCCAGCGCCTCTGCAATGGTGAACGGGAAGCGTATTCAAGGTAAAACCGCGGAATCCGTCCCTCCAAAACCGCCCTGATGCCGTCTTGAGCTGTCAGCGTATCTCGCGTGATGGCATCGGCTTCCACGGCTTGGCACACCGCCAAAAAACTGTTACCGACGTTCATGTTCAGGTTGGTTTGTCGTGCGCCACGAATCCCTTCAATCTCATTGCGCCGCCAGGCGTCATTCACTTCCACAATCACACCATCATGGTCCAGCACGGCAATCTCTGCGGCCACTGAGTTGATCACGGCCTGATTGAACAGTTCCCTTCGTCGCAGGATTTTTTGCTGTTGCGCCAGTGTGTCAAGCAGTCGATTGAATCCACCCACCAGCTGCCCCACTTCATCGTTGCGCACCACAGGCAAGGCTTGTGGCGCCTGGTTTCTTCGTACAAAACCGTCCAGCATCGCAACCGCCGTTGTCATCGGCGCCAACTGGCGGCGCAGCATCAGCCAGATTAACGCCAGACAAATCAAGAGCATCACCACTCCGGCTATCCTGCCTCGAACTTTGATCGAATCAACCAAGGCAAAGGTTTCTTCGGGAGAGAGGGTGACTGAAGCGTACCAGTGGGCCAAGGGAATCTGTCGAATGCTGACCAGCACCTCCACTCCCTTCGGATTAACCACCCTTTCCGTGCCTTCATAGCCCTGCACAAAGCGGTCAATCCAAGGACTTACACCAGGCGCCGGCAACACCTCAAACAAACGCGGCTGATCCGAGGTGGCAAAAATAAGTCTTTGACTTGCATCAATCAGGAAAAAATTACCAGTCCTGCCGTAAGGGTGCGACAGTAACTGAGTCAAAAAATTGGGCTGATCCAGCCGGACGATGCCAGCCACCGCGCCAATGACAGCACCGTCGGGACTGCGTATTGGCACAGCCACCACAAACCGCGCCATGTTGCGCTCGGCATTGACTTGTATCTTTCCAATCACAGCCTGGCCCTGCTCGAGCACCTGGCCCAGCTCTTCCGGGGCAAGGACCTGCTGTTTCAGGACACTTGGCAAGAACAGCACTTCGGCCTGCAACTGCCCTTGCCGGTTCCACCACATGATGCCGCCATTAAACGTGCCATTCAAAAAGGACTGCTCCAATAAATGGGTCCGAAAGGCCTTCGGGTCCTGCATAAGTTGGGGTGTCACCCGCAATGCCAGCTTCTCCAGTATGGCAATCCGGTCCTTCAATCCATGATCAACCTCGGATGCCAGCAAATTCAAAGTCGAGCGCTGTTGTTCGCCGGTGTAATTCAACAGTCCATCACGCAACAAATTTTTGGTGTAGAAACCCAAAACCAAAAAACACACCACCGCAATGAGCAGCGTCATCAAGGTGACGCGTGTTTTAAGCGACTGCGGCCAAAGGTGTTTAAACAGCATGGGTTGGAGGTGGCTCGGACCAATTGGGCACGATGCCGTGATGTTACGGGATAAATGCACCCGATTCCCCTGCAAATACTGGGTTTGAATGCAGCAGGACACAATTCGGGCATGAATTCCCTTAGCCCGCCTTTTCAAAGCCAGCGCACCGGCTTGGAATGGGACAATCATTTTCACCGCCTGGGTCCAGACTTTTTTACGGCGCTTGACCCACAACCCTTACCCGCTCCCTATTGGGTGGGCCGCTCCACCGCAGTCGCCGAATTGCTGGGACTGACGGCCGGGCAGCTCGAATCCGACGCATTACTTGAGGCGCTTGCGGGTAACCGGCCCATCCATGGCACCGAACCCTTGGCCAGCGTTTACAGCGGTCATCAATTTGGCCACTGGGCTGGACAATTGGGTGATGGACGTGCCTGTTTGCTGGGTGAAACCGGCGGGCTGGAAGTTCAGCTCAAGGGCTCGGGCCTGACACCTTACTCGCGCATGGGCGACGGCCGTGCCGTGCTGCGTAGCAGCATTCGCGAGTTTTTGTGCAGCGAAGCCATGCATGGATTGGGAATCCCGACGACCCGCGCCCTCTGTGTGGTGGGCTCTGACCAAGCGGTGCCACGCGAGACCCTTGAAACCGCGGCAGTGGTGACCCGGATCGCGCCCAGCTTCATCCGGTTTGGCCATTTTGAACACTTTGCGGCTCACAACCAGACATCGCAGCTCAAAACACTGGCGGACTATGTGATCGCGCGTTATTACCCGGACTGCCAGTCCGAAAGCCGGTTAAACGCCAACCCCTACGCCAATTTGCTGCTGGAAGTGACCGAGCGCACCGCCCATATGGTGGCGCACTGGCAGGCGGTCGGCTTTTGCCACGGTGTCATGAACACAGACAACATGAGTATTCTGGGCCTGACCATCGACTACGGGCCGTTTCAGTTCCTCGATGCCTATGAGCCAGGCCACATTTGCAACCACACCGACCGCGGTGGCCGTTATGCGTTCGAGCGCCAGCCCGACATTGCGCTCTGGAACCTCTACGCGCTGGCCCAGGCGCTGTTGCCACTGATAGAAGACCAGGGTAAGGCGCTGCAGGCGCTGGACCACTTCAAGCCGGTGTTCAAACAAGCCTGGCAGCAACTGATGTTCGCCAAACTGGGTTTGAACGGAAGCGACACCAAGCCCGATGCCGACGCCACCCTGCTTCAGGATCTGTTGTCTCTTCTGGCGCAGGACCGGGTGGACTACACCCTGTTCTGGCGGCGGCTGAGCCTTGCAATCGCCGACCAGCAATTTGAGCCGGTGCGCGACCTGTTTCTTGATCGGGCCGCCTTGGATGGCTGGCTGCAGCGTTACAACACCCGCCTGGACCACGCCGACCGGAGCTCGGCAGCAACCCTGATGCGCCAAACCAATCCCAAGTATGTGCTGCGCAACTACCTGGGTGAACTGGCCATCCGGGCCGCCAAGGAAAAGGATTTCACCATGGTGGCCAAACTGCTGGCCGTAATGGAGCGGCCTTTCGACGAACATCCCGAATTTGAATCTTTTGCCGGCCTGCCCCCCGACTGGGCAAGCCAAATTGAAATCAGTTGCAGCTCATAAGCCCCTGAAAGAGACTCCACATGACCTACCCCATTCAAAAAACCGAGGCCGAGTGGCAAGCCATCCTGCAGGCCAAGGGCGCTGAGCCCATGGCTTACCAGGTTACCCGCCATGCCGCCACCGAGCGCCCGTTCACCGGCAAATATGAAGCCCACCAGGCCGATGGCAGCTACCACTGCATCTGTTGCGACGCCAAACTGTTTGACGCCGACACCAAGTTCAACGCGCATTGCGGCTGGCCGAGCTTTTCATTGGCAGTACCGGGCGCCATCAAGGAGATCACCGACCGCAGTCACGGCATGATTCGTGTGGAAACCGTATGTGCCCAGTGTGGCGCCCACCTGGGCCACGTCTTTGAAGACGGGCCGGCACCCACGGGCCTGCGTTACTGCATGAACTCGGCTTCGTTAAACTTCAGCCCTACATGAAGATATTGATCGACTTTTTCCCCATTCTGCTGTTTTTTGGCGCTTACAAGTTCTACGACATCTACGTTGGCACCGGCGTCTTGATGGCCGCCACCCTGCTGCAGATGGCCCTGATCTACGGCATTGACCGCAAGCTGCAGGCCATGCACAAGATCACGCTGGCGCTGGTGCTGATCTTCGGCACCTTGACGCTGGCGCTGCATGACGATCGATTCATCAAATGGAAACCCACCGTGCTGTACGCCGCGATGGCCATTGCGCTGGCCATAGCCGTCTGGATTTACAAGAAAAACTTCCTCAAAATTCTGCTCGGCAGCCAGATGTCGCTGCCTGAGCCTGTGTGGATGCGCCTCAACGTGTTATGGATCGGCTACAGCGCTTTCATGGCGCTCATCAACGCCTATGTGGCGGCCTACTACAGCACCGAGGCCTGGGTCAACTTCAAGCTCTGGGGCTACGCTTTTCCACTGGTCTTCATCGTTGGACAGGGCTTTTATATCTCGCGGTATTTGACGGCTGACGACGCCAAACCGCCGACACCATGAACCAAGCTCCTACCGCCGAAAATTTGCAACAGCGTTTGCAACAGGTCCTGCAACCCAGCCAGCTCGAAGTCATCGACGAGAGTTACCAGCACAATGGCCACGCCGGCGCCAACGGCACCGGATATGGCACTCACTTCAGGGTGCGCATCACGGCGGGGGCTTTTGCAGGCAAATCGGCCGTGGCACGGCACCGGCTTGTGTATGATGCGCTCCAAGATTTCATGGATCAGGGCTTGCACGCACTTGCCATTGAAGCCCAAACACCTCAAGCCTGACAGCTACGGTCGAAAATCTCACCTTTATTATTTAACTATTTGCAGGAAATTTGCATGAAACATAAATTGGTATCAAGTCTCGCCATGGCTGCCCTCTTGGGAAGTCTGTCGGCTGCGGCCGTGGCGCAAAATGTGGCCATCGTTAATGGCAAGGCCGTACCCCTGACCCGCGTCGAAGCCTTGAGCCAGCAAGTGGCGCGCTCGGGCCGCCCGGTCACCCCAGAAATCCAGCAACAGATCAAGGACGAAGTGATCGCCCGTGAAATCTTCATGCAGGAAGCCCAGAAATTGAGTCTGGACACCACGGCTGACTTCAAGAATCAGATGGAACTGGCGCGCCAAACCATCCTGATCCGCGAACTGTTCGCTAACTACCAAAAGACCAACCCGGTCACGGATGCCGATATCCAGGCCGAATACGACAAGTTCAAGGCTGCCAACAGTGGCAAGGAATACCGCGCCAGCCATATCCTGGTAGAAAAGGAAGCCGAGGCCAAAGCCATCATTGCCCAGCTCAAAAAAGGTGGCAAGTTTGAAGAAATCGCGAAGAAATCCAGCAAGGACCCAGGTTCTGGCGCCAAGGGCGGCGACCTGGATTGGGCACCTGCCGGCAACTATGTGGCTGAATTTGCGACCGCATTGACGGCTCTGAGCAAAGGCAAGCTGACAGAAACCCCGGTCAAGTCCCAGTTCGGCTACCACATCATCCGCCTGGATGACGTGCGTGATGCCCAGTTGCCCAAGCTCGAAGAAGTCAAGCCGCAAGTGGCGCAACAACTGCAGCAGCAGAAGCTGACCCAATACCAGGACGATCTGCGCAAAAAAGCCAAGGTTGAATAAACCGGTCGCTTGATCGTTTCCTTGAAAGCCGGACTTGCTCCGGCTTTTTTGTTGTTACGTGCTATTGATTTAGGGTTCAGTCCGTGTTGTGCCAGCACTGGTGATTGGCCATGCGGGCCAAGGCGGGGGGCCTCATACGCGCTTCGCTTTGCGAAATCGGCCCCCCACCTTAGCCCGCATGACCTGAACAGCGACAGCGTCGTTCGGGGATAAATCCAGAAGACACATCCCGGTGGGACTTGATATTGAAAACTGGCAAGGCACTGCGCGCAATGCTGCGGGTGGGGTTTTGGGGACTGCCGTTTTCGCAAAGCGAAGCGGGTA
>JBEGLK010000132.1:0-5896 GCA_041183605.1 Pseudomonadota bacterium | reverse complement strand
AAAACCCGCCCGGTCGACTCGACCATCACGGCGGGTATCGGCGAGGTGCAGGTCTGGCGCGACGCCAAGTCCATTTTCAGCGCCAAGCTGGCGGATTTGCACCAGGTCTGGGACGCCACCTCCTGGAAGATTTGCCAGCAACGCGACAACCCGGTCTGTGCCGATGCCGAACATGCCGCCGCCGGCGAGCCGTCCGACCCCGGCCTGCATGTGCATCTGGTGACGAGTGCGCCGCAGCCTCCTTCACCAGCCATCATGTTGTCGCGCCCCAAGGTGGCGGTGCTGCGCGAGCAGGGTGTCAATTCCCATGTGGAAATGGCTTATGCCTTCACCGAAGCCGGTTTCGAGGCCTTTGACGTGCACATGACCGACCTGCAGAGTGGCCGCGCCAAGCTGGCCGATTTCAAGGGGGTGGTGGCCTGTGGCGGTTTCAGTTATGGCGACACACTCGGTGCCGGCATTGGCTGGGCCCGTTCCATCACCTTCAACCCCGTGCTGGCGGACCAGTTCAAGGCCTTTTTTGGCCGCCTGGACACTTTTGGCCTGGGCGTCTGCAACGGTTGTCAGATGTTTGCCGAACTGGCCGACATCATTCCGGGGGCGCAAGACTGGCCGCGTTTCACGACCAACCAGAGCGAGCGTTTTGAAGCGCGCCTGAGCATGGTGGAAGTGCTGGCGTCACCCTCGATTTTCTTCCAGGGCATGGCTGGTAGCCGGCTACCGATTGCGGTGGCGCACGGCGAAGGTTATGCCAACTTCAAATATCGCGGCAATGCCGACAAGGCCATTGCTGCCATGCGTTTCACTGACAACCATGGTGTGGCGACCGAGGCCTACCCGTTCAATCCGAACGGCAGCCCGGGCGGCTTGACCGCCGTGACCACGGCAGACGGTCGCTTCACCGCCATGATGCCGCACCCCGAGCGCGTCTTCCGCAACATTCAGATGAGCTGGACCGATCAGAACCCTGATGTCTTGAGCCCCTGGATGCAGTTGTGGGAGAACGCCAGAAAGTGGGTGCGTTAAGCCACACGGTTCGGAGTTTGTCCGGCGCACTGGCGGCGCTGGAGACGGTGGCTATCGTGTTGACTCTGGGGCTGCTGGCGTTTGCCCCGCTCGGAGCTGCCGCATCCATGGGGATTGCGGCGTCTTTTGCCGCGGTCATCGCTGGCGGCTTGGTTTACGCCATGCTGGGCAGCGCGGTGTCGCCCTCGGCCGGGCCGAGTTCAGCCACGTCGCTGATTTTGGCAAGTCTGGTGGCACAGCTGGTGCGTGACCCCCAGTTCCACCTCGAGAGTGTGCAGGGGCTTGCCACATTGCTGGCAGTAGTAGCCAGCAGTGTGGTGCTGATGGGCCTGTTCCAGATCTTGCTTGGCCTGTCGGGCTTGGGGCGAATGGCCCGGTTTGTGCCGCAACCTGTGCTCGCGGGCTTCATGAATGGCGTGGCCTTGTTGATTCTGTTGTCGCAATTTCCGATCCTGACGGGATTGCCGCCTGTGAGCGGCTGGACTGACCTGTCGGTGCTGGCACAACTGCAACCAATGACGCTGTTGGTCGGGCTCGCCACGGTGGGAACGGTCTGGCTGATCCGCTCAACATGGCCGCGCGTGCCTGCCACGCTGCTGGGGCTGGTGGCAGGTTGCACGTTGGTGGTCGTGTTGTCGCTGATCTCTCCGGGTTTGTTTTTGGGGCAAGCCCTGGGGCCGCTGCCACAGGGGTTGGTGTGGCCTGACGGCTTGCTGCCGCTGCTCGACGATGGCGGCAGGCCGCTGTTTTTCAAACATGCCGGTGCTGTGTTCATGACCGCTGCGGTGATGGCAATCATCGGCTCGGTGGAGTCGCTGTTGGTGGCGCTTGCCTGCGACCAGCATGTCAATACGCAGCATGACCCGGGCCGGGAACTGTTGTCGCTGGGTGCTGCCAATGTGGCGAGTGGTTTGTGTGCAGGCTTGCCATTGGTGCTGTCCAACACGCGATCCATGCTGCTGATCAAGCGGGGGGCCGCGGGTCGGGGCCCGGTGCTGGCATCGGTCGTGGCTTTTATGTTGATGTACGCGCTGGGTGGGCCGCTGCTGGCGCTGTTGCCCAGAATCGTGCTGGCTGGCCTGATGGTCACCATCGCAGTGACTTTGGGGGATCGCTGGACCCGCCAACTGGTGCACCAGTGGGTCTCGGGTGAACGTTCGCCCGATCTACTGCAAAGCCTGGGCGTGGTGGCACTGGTGTGCGGCGTGACGGTTTTATTTGGCTTTGTTCAGGCTGTCGGGCTGGGCAGCCTGCTGGCCATGCTGATCTTCATGCGGGCCATGAACCGTTCCTTGATCCGGGGCCGTTTCAGCGCTGAGCAGCGGCCATCGCGGCGAATTTACGGTCACGCGCAAGCCCAAGTGCTGCAGCGTGAACGCCAGCGCATCCAGTTGATTGAACTTGAGGGCGCGCTGTTTTTTGGCAGCGCGGAGCGGCTGGGAACCGAAGCGGCAGCGCTGGCGCCTGACTGCCGGTACCTGGTGCTCGACCTGAGCCACGTCAGCATGATCGATGCCTCGGGTGCGATGTTGTTGCAGCAACTCTCCAACCAGCTGGAACGCCGGGGTGTGTCCCTGCTGCTGGCCGGTGTCAGTGCCGGCAATGCCCGCGGGCAGCGCTTGCGGGCCTATGGTTGTTTCCGCGACGGTTTGCCCGACGGCGGCCGGGCTGACTGGTGGCCCGACGCCGATCGGGCGATCGAAGCCGCCGAACAAGGGCTGTTGAGGCAGGCGGGCAGCACCGACGCGCAGTCTGTGGTGCCGCTGGCGGATACATCACTGATGCGTGGCTTGAGTGCCGGTCAAGTGGCGCGGGTGCGCGACCAGATGCACGAGCAGCCACTGCGCGCTGGTGACGTCTTGTTTCGTCAGGGCGACCCCGGTGACAAGCTTTATGTGCTGACGCAGGGCTCCATCTCGATCCTGGGGGGCCAGGGTGATGCCGCGCAGCGCTTTGTGAGTTTTTCGCCAGGTGTCATGCTGGGTGAAATATCCATGCTTGACGGGGCCGGGCGCAGTGCCGATGCCATTGCTGACAGCGATGCGGTGGTCTGGTCCTTGAGCCGCGAGGCTTTTGACGCGCTGGTGTTATCGGACCCTCTGCTGGGTGAGCGCCTGAGCCGCAACATCGCCATTCACCTGTCGGAACGTCTGCGCGGCCCCAGGTAAGGCCAAATCCAGGCTCAGTGGCCGAATTCGCTGCCGGTAGCCGGCGGGCGGGTTTTGAAAAAAGTCATGGGTGTGCCGGCGCGCGCCAGCGCCAGTTCTTCGCGTGACTGTCTGGCTACGGCCGGTTTCATTTTGCCGACCACATGCATCTCGCAGGGTTTGCAGTCAAAACGAAGGGTGAGTTTCTCTTTGCCGTTGATCAGTTGCAATGGCTCGGCCTTGACCGTGCCCTGCACACCGGTCACGCCCTTGGCTTGCTTGGGGCACAGGCTCAAGGAAAAACGCACGCAGTGTTTGGTGATCATCAGGCTCACTTCGCCGGGTTCTTCAATGGCCTCGTAGGCTGCGGCGATGACCTTGACGCCGTGGCGTGCATAAAAGGAGCGCGCTGCCCGGTTGAAGACGTTGGCCAGATAACTCAAATTGTCTTCAGGGTAGGGCGCGGGTGGCTCCACCGCCTGACCTGGTTGCCAGCGCACAAAGCCGGCAGCACGTGCCGCCTCCAGCGCCTGCACGGCTTCACGGCGCAGCGGATTCAGCACCGAGGCCGGCACAAACCAGGCCTGGGAGAAGGCCACTTGCACGTCACTGGCCTCGAAGATCGTGTTACCCAGTTTGGTGAGATTGGTCACCAGTGTTTCCAGGTTGCCGGCACTGTCCTTGGCCAGCGTGAGCGCCAGGTTTGCTTGTGTAGTGGCACTGAAGCCGTCCTCGTCGGTCAATGTCAGCGCGATGCCATGGGCGCTCTCGGCCAGATGCGCCCAGACCTGGATACGGCGATCACTGGACTTTTTGTCGAGCACATGCAGCCAGTCGACATCGCGGTTGCGGTTCACCTCGATACCTTTGCGCAGGTCTTTCAGGCCAGCCAGGGCATCCTTGGGGAACACACGCCAGCTGCCTTTTTTGGCGCTGATGAGTTCAGCACGGTTGATGGCCATGCCGACCAGTTCTTTTTGCAGGTCGTAGTAACACAGGCCGTCGCCGTTGTGCAGCACGGTCTCGCGGTCATTGAGTTCAAGGTCAACCCAGTTGGGGCCGACCTGGGTGACATAAGCGATGGGCTGGCCCGGGTTTTTGGGCGTGTCGAAGGCGCCAATCGTGTCCTGGCGGCCATTGACAAAATAGTCGGTGAATTCTCGGTTGAAGTTCTGATTCGGGTCGGGCCTGAAGCTGAAGCTGGTGCGCCCGCTGCTGGCGCGGGTCAAGGAATGATTGCTGTGCTGGCGTTCCTCAATGACCTCGTCAATCAGCCGGCGGTAATGCGCCGTGATGTTCTTCACATAGGCCATGTCCTTGTAGCGGCCCTCGATCTTGAAGCTGCGCACACCGGCGTCAATCAGCGCGGCCATGTTGTCGCTCTGGTTGTTGTCCTTCATGCTCAGCACGTGTTTGTCGTGCGCCACAAAGCGACCCTTGGCGTCGACCACCTGGTAGGGCAGGCGGCAGGCCTGACTGCACTCGCCACGGTTGGCGCTGCGCCCGGTGTGTGCCGCGCTGATGTAACACTGGCCGCTGTAGGCTACACACAATGCGCCATGGACAAAAAATTCCAGCGTGCTGCGTGCCGGGTCGGTGGCGGCGCGGATGGCGGCGATTTGTTGCAGCGTGAGTTCGCGCGCCAGCACCAGCTGGGTCAGTCCGGCATCCTGCAAAAAGCGCGCTTTTTCAGGCGTGCGGATGTCACACTGGGTGCTGGCGTGTAATTGCAGCGGCGGCATGTCCAGGCTAAGCAGGCCCATGTCCTGCACGATCAGCGCGTCCACACCTGCCTCATACAGCTGCCAGGCCAGGGTGCGTGCGCCTTCGAGCTCGTCGTCGCGCAGGATGGTGTTCATCGTGACAAAAATGCGGCTGTTGAAGCGATGGGCATGCGCCAACAGTCGGGCAATGTCGGCCACCGAGTTGTCGGCACTGGTGCGCGCGCCAAACGACGGCCCGCCGATATAAACGGCGTCGGCACCGTGGTTGACGGCTTCGATGCCGATGTCGGCGTCGCGCGCCGGGGCTAACAGTTCGAGTTGGTGGGGGAGCAGTGACATGGGGCAGGATTATCGGGCAGCGGGTCAATTTACACTTTGACCATGAAAATACACCGTTTTGACCGTATCGATGCGCTGCGCGGCCTGGCCATGGTCTGGATGACGGTGTTTCATTTTGTCTTTGACCTGCGCTACTTCGGACTGGTCACGCAGGACGTTTACCGTGACCCGTTCTGGACCTGGCAGCGCACCCTGATCGTGAGCCTGTTCCTGTTTTGCGCGGGCCTGGGCCAGGCGGTGCAGCGCGGCCCAGCCCTGCAGCGGCCATCCCGGCGCCTTGAGCCCCTTGACGATACCGTCCACGGTATGCGCCGATTGCAGCAAGGCCTCGAGTTGCGCCGCGCTCAGCCGCGGCAACACCCGCTCGAACAGACGTTCACGCACCCCCCAGATACGCTGCTCGCGCAACGCCATGGGCAGCGGCCGCCCCTGGCTCATGGCCGCCTTGCAACGGCTCAGCGCGCGAATGTCCTCGGCGAGGGTGTAGTGCACCAGCACCTCGGCCTCGCCCTCGGCCTGCAAGCCGTCGAGCATGCGCTGCACCCGCAAGGTCTGGCCCGACAACACGGACTCGGACAACTTGAACACGTCATAGCGTGCCACATTGAGCACAGCCGACTCCACCTGCTCAAAGCTCAGCTCGCCCTCGGGGTACAGCAA
>JBEGLK010000131.1:0-5929 GCA_041183605.1 Pseudomonadota bacterium | reverse complement strand
CTAATTCAGCTCCTACCCCTGCAGTAGTCGACGCATATAGAACTCTGCGAGATAGAACCATCAATTGGTAACTGCTCAAACCAGTAAGGCAGTACTTCTTCTTAACGACCATCTCAATCGTAAGTACGGGGCGTTGAAGAACGCTGATCCTAAAACTCATCAGATTCTCTTTATTGAGAGTGAGCGGATGCTCACTACCCGAACGTGGCATCTACAACGACTCTTCTTCTTGATGTCAGCACGTGATCACTTCCTGCAAGAGCTGCGAGATGAGGGATTTACCGTCACTTTTATTGCGCTGTTGCAAGGTTTTGAGGCCCAAGCCACGCCTGAAGGTGTGGCCAGTGCGACCACCCGTACCGTGGTGGTGGCGTCGCTGACCGTGCTCGGTCTGGATTTCATCCTGACGGCGATGATGTTCACCATATAAGGCAACCAGCTCTGTCACCAAATGATTAGAAAGATTTTTTATGCAACGTTCAAAAAATGATGTCTGGGTAGGTCTATTTGTGCTGATTGGCGCGGTGGCTATTTTGTTTTTGGCGCTGCAGTCCGCCAACCTGCTGAACCTGAGTTTTCAGCAAACGTATCTGGTCAAGGCCAAGTTTGACAACGTGGGCGGCGTCAAGCCCAAGGCGGCGGTGCGCAGCGCTGGCGTGGTCGTGGGGCGGGTGGCCAACATCAGCTTTGACGACAAGTCTTTTCAGGCCGAGGTCACTCTGGCGCTCGAGAGCCGTTATGTATTTCCCAAAGACAGCTCACTCAAGATTCTCACCAGTGGCTTGCTGGGGGAGCAGTATCTTGGCATTGAGCCGGGCGCCGATGACAAGAACCTGGGGCCGGGCGATACCATCGCCAGCACCCAGTCTGCGGTGGTGCTGGAAAACCTCATCAGCCAGTTTTTGTTCAGCAAAGCCGCAGAGCCAGCGGCTGGGAAGGCGAGTCAGGGCAAATGATGCGTTCTTTTTGTAATCCGTTGGGCGGCATGATGGCGCCCGGCTTCAGGGCGGTTTTGGCGCTGTTTGTGTTATTGATGAGTGGTTGTGCTTCCGGACCCGGCGCCAATCCACGCGATCCGCTGGAGCCTTTTAATCGGGGTGTTTACCAATTTAATGACACGGTGGACCGGGCTGTGATCAAGCCTGTGGCCACTGCCTACCGTGATGTTTTGCCATCGCCGGTTCGCACCGGAGTCACCAATTTCTTTGCCAACTTGCAGGATGCCTGGTCGTTTGTGAACAATGCCCTGCAGCTCAAGGGCGAAGCGGCGGGTAACAGTCTGGTGCGCTTTGGCGTCAACACCTTCATGGGGCTGGGTGGTTTGCTGGACATTGCCTCCGAGATGCGTATCGAGCGTAAAACCGAGGACTTTGGCCAAACGCTGGGTTATTGGGGGGTCGGCGCTGGTCCTTATCTGGTTCTGCCCTTGCTCGGGCCGTCGACCGTGCGTGACACCGTGGCCTTGCCGGTGGACGCACAAGGCAACCCGGTGAACGGTGTCAGTGATGTGCCGACGCGCAACTCACTCACCACGCTGAATTTGTTGAATCAGCGCTCCCGTCTGCTCGATGCATCGGCCATGCTGGAACAGGTCGCGCTGGATCCTTACACCTTTACCCGCGATGCGTTCTTGCAGCGTCGTCAAAATGATGTCTATGACGGCAATCCGCCCGACGAGGCCGAGTCGGCAGACCCGGCGGATGGTAATTCGGGCAAGTAGTTTTTGGGAGTTCAATAAAGATGAAAAGACGTTTTCTAAACCAGTGGCTGCTCGTACTCACGGCCAGTTTGTCCATGCTCATGTCCTTGCCTGCCCAGGCGGCAGACGAAGCCCCAGATGCGCTGATCAACCGGCTGACCAAGGAGGCGCTGGACACCATCCAGGCCGACAAGGCGGTGCAGGCGGGGGACGTGGCGCGCATCATCGAGCTGATGGACGAAAAAGTGATGCCACACCTGAATTTCCAGCGCATGACGGCTTCCGCGGTGGGCCCTGCATGGCGCCAGGCAAGCCCAGAGCAGCGCAAGCGTTTGGAAGCTGAATTCAAGACCTTGCTGGTGCGCACCTATTCTGGCGCCATGAGTCAGGCCAAAAACCTGAGTTTCTCGGTTAAGCCCATGCGCGCAGCGACCGATGACAAGGAAGTGCTTGTGCGTACCGTGATCATCGGCCGCGGCGACCCGGTGCAGTTGGACTACCGGCTTGAAAAAACACCGGGTGTCGGCGCCGGCTGGAAGATCTTCAATCTCAATGTGCTTGGTGTCTGGCTGGTTGAAACCTACCGCAGCCAGTTCGCCCAGGAAATCAACGCCAAGGGACTTGACGGTCTGATCGCCTCGCTGGCCGAGCGCAACAAGTCCAATGCGGCGGCCAACACCAAGCCAGCCAAGAGTTGACATGCTGATATTGCCGGAGTCCATCACACAAGCCAGCGCAGTGGCCTGCCTGGATACCTTGTCAAAGGCGTTGACCCAGGAGGTCGGCTCGGATGTGGTGCTGGATGCCGCGCATCTGACCCGTTTTGACTCGGCCGCTCTGGCTGTGCTGCTCGACCTGCGTCGCCAGGTGCTCAAGAAGGGCAAACAATTTGCGGTCAAGGACGTGCCGCAACGTCTGCAGGACCTAGCCGCTTTGTACGGTATTGCCGAGCTGCTGCCATCCAAGGCCTGAGGCCCCGTAAAATAGCGGCCCCATGCCCGCCATCTCATTCCAATCCGTCTCCAAACGTTATCCATCCCCGCGCGGGCTCCAGAGCGGCAGCTTCCTTGCGCTGGACGATGTGAGCCTGGCGGTCGAGGAAGGTGAGTTTTTTGGCCTGCTCGGCCCCAATGGCGCTGGAAAAACAACCATGATCACCATACTGGCGGGGCTGGCCAAAGCCAGCTCCGGACGGGTCAGTGTCATGGGCCACGACGTGCAAACCGACTTTGCCGCGGCCCGGCGGGCCTTGGGCGTGGTGCCGCAGGAGCTGGTGTTTGACCCCTTCTTCAATGTGCGTGAGGCACTGTTGTTCCAGTCGGGTTATTTCGGCGTCAAGAACAACGAATCCTGGGTTGACGAATTGCTCGACAACCTGGGCCTGACCGACAAGGCCAACGCCAATATGCGTGCGCTCTCGGGCGGCATGAAGCGCCGGGTGCTGGTGGCGCTGGCGCTGGTGCACAAACCGCCGGTGATTGTGCTCGACGAACCCACAGCTGGTGTCGACGTGGAGTTGCGTCAAACCCTGTGGCACTTCATTGCCAAGCTCAACAAACAGGGCCACACCGTCTTGCTGACCACCCATTACCTGGAAGAGGCAGAAGCCCTGTGTGGCCGTATTGCCATGTTAAAAACAGGCAGGGTGGTGGCGCTGGAGAGCACCAGCGAGCTGCTCAGTGCAGCCTCTGGCAACGTGTTGCGCTGCACCGTGGATGGCGAGCTGCCACGCGAGCTGGCGCAACAGGCGCGTGTGACCGGACGTGTGGTGCAATTTGCCGCCAAGGATGCCTTCGCGGTGGAGCACTATCTGGCACAGCTCCGCCAGGCCGGCTTGACTGTTCAGGACATCGAGATTCGCCGCCCCGATCTTGAGGATGTATTTTTGAAGGTGATGCAACAGCATCCCGGGCGTGATGATCGGAGTCCCTCATGACCGGTTGGCAAATGCTCCTGTACAAGGAAATGCTGCGCTTCTGGCGCGTGGCAGGGCAAACCATCACCGGCCCCATCCTGACCGCGTTGTTGTACTTGCTGGTTTTTGGCCAGGCGCTCGAGTCCCATGTCAAGGTGTATGACACTGTGAGCTACACCGCCTTTCTGATCCCCGGACTGGCCATGATGAGCCTGTTGCAAAACGCCTTTGCCAACAGTTCGTCGTCCTTGATTGCAAGCAAGGTGATGGGCAACCTGGTGTTTTTGTTGCTCACGCCCTTGTCAGCCTGGCACTGGTTTGTGGCCTACGTTGGCGCTGCGGTGGTGCGCGGCCTGGTGGTCTGCCTGGGCGTGCTGACCGTGGCCCTGTTTTTTGCCGTGCCGCCTTTGGCGCAACCCCTGTGGGCGCTGTTGTTTGCCGTGTTGGGTGCGGGACTGATGGGCGCCTTGGGTTTGGTGGCAGGTTTATGGGCGGAAAAATTTGAGCAGATGGCGGCCTTCCAGAATTTTGTGGTGATGCCCATGACCTTCCTGAGTGGCGTCTTTTATTCGGTTAATTCCCTGCCACCCTTCTGGCAGGCTGTGAGCCATTTCAACCCGTTTTTCTACATGATTGACGGCTTTCGTTATGGTTTTTTTGGTGTCAGCGACATCTCGCCCTGGTTCAGCCTGGCCGTGGTTGCAAGCGCCGGGGCGGCTGTCAGCCTGTGGGCGCTGATATTGCTGCGCAGGGGTTACAAAATTCGCTCCTGACGACAAATTCAAGAAAGTAAACAGATGACTGCGGACCAAATCAAACAACTCATTGCCGGGGGCCTGGCGTGTGACTACCTCACGCTCGAAGGGGATGGCCGCCACTGGTATGCGGTTGTGGTCTCGCCCGAGTTTGAGGGCAAACGAGCCATCGCCCGCCACCAGCGTGTCTACGCCTGCATGGGTGACAAGATGAAAACCGATGAGGTCCACGCCTTGTCGATCAAGGCCTTCACGCCCGCTGAATGGGCAACTCAAACGGTCTGATTCATGGATAAATTACTGATTCGCGGTGGCCGGCCCTTGCAGGGTACGGTCATGATCTCCGGGGCCAAAAACGCGGCGCTGCCCGAGCTTTGTGCTGCCTTGTTGACGGCAGAACCCGTGACCCTGCGGAACGTGCCGCGCCTGCAGGACGTGGCCACCATGCTCAAGCTGATCCGCAACATGGGCGTCAGCACCCAGCAGGCCGACGATGGCTCGGTGGTACTGGATGCCAGCGCCCTGAACAAGCCTGAGGCGCCTTACGAACTGGTCAAGACCATGCGCGCCTCGGTGCTGGCGCTGGGCCCCTTGCTGGCACGTTTTGGCCATGCCCGTGTGTCCTTGCCGGGGGGCTGCGCCATTGGCTCGCGCCCGGTGGACCAACACATCAAGGGCCTGACCGCCATGGGGGCCGAGATCGTTGTCGAGCATGGTTATATGGTCGCCAGGCTACCGGCAGGGCGCACCCGCCTCAAGGGTGCACGCATCGCGACCGACATGGTGACCGTTACCGGCACCGAGAACTTCATGATGGCGGCGTGCTTGGCCGAGGGTGAAACCATTCTGGAAAACGCCGCGCAGGAGCCCGAGATTCCCGACCTGGCCGAGATGCTGATCCGCATGGGTGCCCGCATCGAAGGGCATGGCACCAGCCGCATCCGTATCCAGGGTGTGGAATCCCTGCATGGTTGTACGCATCAGGTGGTGGCCGACCGCATTGAAACCGGCACCTTTTTATGCGCTGTGGCTGCCACTGGCGGCGATGTGGTGGCGCAGCATGGTCGCATCGACCATCTTGAGGCTGTGGTTGAAAAGTTGCGTGACGCCGGTGTCACGATCAGCAAGGTGGCCGACGGCATCCGGGTTCAGTCAAACGGTGCCCGGCAGCTCAAGTCGCAGAACTTCCGCACCACCGAATACCCCGGTTTCCCCACCGACATGCAGGCCCAGTTCATGGCGCTCAACACCGTGGCGCAAGGCACGGCCAAGGTGACCGAGACCATTTTTGAGAACCGCTTCATGCACGTCAACGAACTGGTCCGCCTGGGCGCCAAGATCCAGATCGACGGCAAGGTGGCCATGGTTGAAGGTGTGCCCGCCCTGTCCGGTGCCACCGTGATGGCAACTGACCTGCGCGCATCTGCCAGCCTGGTGATTGCCGGTCTGGTGGCCGAGGGTGAAACCCTGGTGGACCGCATTTATCACCTCGACCGCGGCTACGACCAGATGGAAGCCAAGCTGCGTGGCCTCGGTGCCGACATTGAAAGAGTGAAATCA
>JBEGLK010000130.1:0-5945 GCA_041183605.1 Pseudomonadota bacterium | reverse complement strand
TTGACTGGCAGGTTCAGCATGGCATCGGCTTGCGCGCCGCTGTAGTTGCTGAAACCAAAGCTTGCCGAAGCCTCCTTGATTTGGGTCGGCTTCTTGGTGATGATGTTGATGGCGCCTGCGGTCGAGTTGCGACCATAAAGGGTACCTTGTGGGCCACGCAACACTTCGACACGTTCCACATCGTAAAGTGCGGCACCCGCCATTTGCGGACGACCCAATGCGACACCGTCGATGGTGACACCTACGGCGGCGTCGCCCACCTCGGTGCCGTTGTTGCTGCCGATGCCCCGGATCGAGACTTCAACCGCACCCAGGGTGGCGTTGCCCAACTGGACGTTGGGCATCAGTTCAGCCAAACGCTTGGTGTCGGCTGCGCCTTCGGACTTGAGGTCGTCACCTGTGATGACGGCCAGTGACGCGGGCGTCTTGGATGCCAGTGTGGTGCGCTTGGTGGCGGTGACAACGACATCATCGAGCTTGGGTGCATCCTGTTTCTGGGCTTCTTGTGCCAGGACACTGCCACTGATCGCAAGAAGCGTGGCGGTGCTCAGGATATTCAGTTTCCAGACTGATGACTGGTTGGTGGAGGCCAGGCTTTGTCGTGGCCGTTGCTTGTTCATACTCATCTCCATTTTTTGGAACCCGGGGGACTGAAAACTGCGACGTTGCATGCCCCCCAAACTGCCGACGCCGCTCTTAAAAAAATTGACTTATCTGTTCACCATCGTGCGTCTTCCAGACCACAAAATGCGTCGATTGGGCTGTCGCCCACGAAGGGTTCTTGGCCCAAAAGTTTGCGCAGTACGGCCGCTTGCACCGGCTTGATGGCGCTGTAGGCATTGATGTAAGCGGGCACGCGTGGTGCGTCTATCAGGTGTGCGGGGTGGCCAAAGGACACCATGACCGTGGGCAACTCGTGCCAAAAACGGCGCATCGCTTGCGGTTTGGCATTGCCATGCAGCACACGCCAGTCCAGGTAAACCCTGGAAGTCATCATGCAGGACTCCTTGGCTACCAGGTAAAGCACCAGGTCGGTGTTGGCGCGTGTGGGTGGCTCGTCCACATTGAAATGCCTGACCTCAAAGCCGGCACTGGTCAAACCATTGAGTATTTCTGTCAGGGGTTCGTGTGGTCCGCTGAGCTGGTTGGTCTCGATGCCGCCACTGGCAATGACCACCCGCCGATGACGTTTGGGGTCCAACGGCAGAACGTTCAGGTCTTTTACACAGGTGATGCTGGCTGACGCTGCCTCTTCGGCCACACGCATGTGCCTTGGGTTGCGCAGCAGCTCGCGCAGTTGGTCGAGCGGCATGAGCCTTTCATCACGGGATTTGCGGTGCAGTCCCAGCTTGGCTTTCAAGCCGAGGATGCGGGTGACAGCCTCTTCCAGCCTGCGCTCGCTCAATAGCCCAGAGCGCAGCCCTGCGCGCATGAATTCGAGGTCGCCGTCGGGATCGCGTGAGAATAGGAAGACATCGCAACCGCTTTCTATGACTTGCGGCACCATCGTTGCCCGGTCTGCCCAACTGTTGAAGCCACCCATCGAGGTGGCGTCGCTGACCAGCACGCCATTGAAGCCCAGTCGTTCGCGTAGCAGCACGGTATTTAGTTCGCGTGACACGCTGGCAGGCTTGAAGGCTTCAATGCCGGCCTCGGGCTGCAAGTGGCGCACCCATGCTGGCAGCGCGATATGGCCCGCCATCACCGACATCACACCGGCTTCGAACAGGCGGCTGTAAATGCGCCCGAAACTGGCCATCCAGTCGTCCATGTTTTGCGGATTGATGGTGGTGACGAGATGCTGGTCGCGTGCGTCAAAACCTTCACCTGGCCAGTGTTTTGCAGTAGCGGCCAGGCCTTGGGTCTGCATGCCTTCGATGTATGCAAGCGCCTGTTCTGTGATGCGAGCAGGGTCCGAGCCATACGAGCGGGTGCCAACAATGGCGCTCTCAAGCGCTGCATTGATGTCCACCACCGGGCCAAAGCTCCAGTTGAAGCCCATGGCACGGCCTTCGATGGCAATCACCTCGGCGACCTCCCGTGACAGCGCCAGATCGTTCATGGCGGACACACCCATCTGGTTCGGCATGGGGCTCATGCCTGGAAAGTTGAAGCCGCCACCTTCCAGGTCTCCTGCCACAAAGGGGGGGATTTCGCTGTTTGCCAGTACGGCTTGTGTGGTCTGCCAGGCTTTGTCCAGGTCCTGGCCCCAACGGCGGAAGACGCCACCGGCCTTGCGCTTGCCGATGGCGGCACCTTGATCGGCATCGTCAACGAGTTGCCCGAAGACAAACAGTTGGCGCAGTTTGTCTTCGGTGCTGAGTGCGCGCAGAGTGCTTTGCACCCAGGCTATATCTTGGGTGGGCAAGTTGAAAGGTGAAAGGGTCAGGCAATCAGTCATGTGGAAAGTACATGCGGTGCCCATTTGGTGGCCCGCAACAAGTCAATCAATTGGTCCAATATATGACAACGTTGTCGTAATGGGCAGAATTTTGTCTATAAATCAAAAGCACTTCTATAGGTATAAACCCATATTCCATGCTAAAAATTGGGAAAATATGGGGATATTGCACCAAAATAGTGCAATAAATGTCTTCAGGGTTTATCCCTAGTGACAACGTTGTCGTATTTTTGAATAATAGTGGCTCGATAAACTCTTTGAAAGACCTGTATCGCAGGCTAATTCAACGCCGCACTACAACTGGACAAGAACAATGCAAGCACGCAGCCAGAACATCACCATTCACGAGGTCGCCGCCGAGGCGGGGGTCTCGATAAAAACCGTGTCGCGGGTGCTGCGCCACGAGCACGATGTATCGGATGCCACGCGTGCCCGAGTCCAGGAAACCATTGCCCGCTTGAATTACGTGCCGCATTCGTCAGCCCGCATGATGGCCAGCACAACCAGCAATGTCATTGGACTGGTGGTGGTTGAAGCGGCGCAGGTGCCTTACGAATACCGCATGCGTTTGCAGATGGGTGCACTTGATGCATGCCGGGAGTCAGGTTTTGGTCTGCGTATGGAAGTTGTGGCGATCAATGACCCTCAGGCGGGCGAGCGACTGGTCCAGCAGGTGCGTCAACGCGAGATGGGCGGTTATGTGCTGGCGTCCAGGAGTGCTTTGGTGCCCGGACTTTGCGGCGCCCTGGATGAGGCTGGGGTGAAATATGTTTCTTTGGTTGGCTACCCTGCACCAGGCGGTGTCTTTGCCGTCTCGGCCGATGACCGTGCTGCCATGCGGGCCATCACTCGTATGGTGTTGGAAGCGGGCCACCGCCGCATCGGTTTTTTGCGTGGCAACCAGGGTTTGCTTGACGCCGAGGAGCGTTACCAAGGCTTTATGGATGCCATGATGGAAGCCGGTGTGCCTGTTAACCCTGCGATGGTGGTGCCTGGTGTATTCGATTTTGAATCAGGCCGACGGGGCGCGGCGCAGTTGCTGGAAATGGCTGAGCCGCCGACGGCCATCATTGCATCGAGTGATGACATGGCCGCAGGCGTGATTTCGCGCGCCCATGAGTGCGGTCTGCGCTTGCCACGAGATTTGTCGGTGACGGGCTTTGACGATGTCAACATTGCCCACAAACTTTGGCCACCGCTGACCACTGTGCATCGCCCCATCGAAAAGATGTCCGAGGTGGCGACCCGTCAGTTGATCAGCGTGTTGAAGCCCGTCCGTTCAGGTAAACAGCCTTCGCCAGTGCACAACGTGCAGGTGCACTGCGAAATCGTTTCACGTGCGTCCGTTGTACCACCTGGCGGCACGGCAATTGATCCCGTTAGTTCTCTCCACCTCCTTTCTGAAAGTTGAGCCCTGCGTATATCCCTAGCGCATTCCTTGAACCTTGTTACTTCAACCATGACCATGACTATGATTTCTACTCTGATGCGCCGCTTTGCGGTGAGCCTTTTCCTGATGCTGGGCCTGTCCCTGTCCTCTGTTGCCAATGCACAGACACCGGCCGCCAACCCGCCCGCCGTAGCAGCCACGGCAACCGCCCAAAAGGCGACCAAGGTTGAAAATCCCTATGGTCTGGACGCACTTTGGGCCCAGGGTGACGCGGTAGCCAAGACCGTGTTGGTGATTCTTGCCATCATGAGTATGGGCAGCTGGTATGTGATCGTGACCAAGTTGCTGGAACAGGGCCGTATGGGCCGTCAGGCAAAGGCTGCCGATGAGCAGTTTTGGAGTGCTGGCTCGGTCAAGGCGGGGTCGGAACTTCTCGCCGAAGGATCACCGTTCCGTTACATCGCTGAAGCCGGGCTGGAGGCCAGCAAAAAGCATGGTGGCCTGCATGCCAATGTTGACTTTGCCGACTGGGTCGATCTGTCGATCCACCGCGCAACTGAGCGAGTGCAGCGCCGCCTGACCAACGGCATGAGCCTGTTGGCAACCGTTGGTTCAACCAGCCCGTTTGTGGGTTTGTTCGGAACGGTGTGGGGTATTTACCATGCGCTCACTGCCATTGGCATTGCCGGCCAAGCCTCGATTGACAAGGTTGCAGGCCCCGTGGGTGAATCACTGATCATGACCGCCATTGGTCTGGCGGTCGCCGTTCCTGCTGTGCTGGGCTACAACTGGCTTCTGCGTCGCAACGTTGCTGTGATGGATGACGTGCGTGATTTCTCCGGCGAATTGCATACGGTGTTGCTGGCTTCAGGCAACAAAGCCTGAACCAGTTCGGCAAGCACTACAACAAGTGGATTGTGGCACCAGGTGTACCCAGCAGCATGCTGTTGGTTACACCGGGTCATCCCAACCCAGGACTGAAGGAGCCAGCCCATGGCCATGAATATTCCCGCCGGTGACGGCGATGAGCAGGTCGTTTCTGCAATCAACACCACGCCGCTGGTCGACGTGATGCTGGTGTTGCTGATCATCTTTTTGATCACCATTCCGGTCGTGAACTACTCGGTGCCGGTGGATCTGCCCAAACAGCGCAATGAAGTGCGTGAGAGCAAACCCGAGGATATTGTGATCTCGGTGGATTCAGCAGGCCGCATCTTTTGGCTTGACGCCAGTGTCAAGGGCACCGGTGATCTTGTGGCGCGCCTCAAGACAATCGCCAAGATGAACCCGCAACCCGAGGTTCACATTCGTGGCGACTGGAAGTCCAATTACGAGCCAGTCGGCAAGATTGTTTATGCCTGCCAGCGTGCCGGCATCGTCAAGATCGGTTTTATCACCGAACCGCCCGCGCGGGCACTGTAAGGACTTGTCCATGAAAAACATTCACAAGCGCCGCACTGTCCAAATGGATGATGCCCCAGTGGCAGACATCAACACCACGCCATTGATTGACGTGATGCTGGTGCTGCTCATCATGCTCATCATCACCATCCCGGTGCAGTTGCACTCGGTCAACCTCAATATGCCAACCGGCAACCCGCCTGTCAATACCGTCAAGCCGGAGGTTGTACGCCTGGACATTGATAGCCGATCCATCGTGATGTGGAATGGAACGCCTGTTGCGGACATTTCTGAGCTGGAACGGCTCATGGCCGAACAATCAGCGCGACCTGTTCAACCTGAAGTGCATTTGCGCCCTGACCGTGCTGCCAAGTACGACGTGGTCGCGGCTGTTCTGGCTACCGCCCAACGCAACGGGTTGACCAAGCTCGGTGTGGTCGGCTCCGAGCAATTTGTGGAACCGGAATGAAATACCTTGCAGCGCTTTTAAAGTCCAAAGAGATCGATTCATGAGTACCACACTTACTCCCGCTGCCAACCCGTCCATGCGTGGGCCTGGTGGCTCCAAGCATTTCAAACCTAAAAGTAAATTTGGTCCGGTCGGCTTGGCCGTCATGGTGCTTGCGCATCTGGCAATTGGCTATGCGCTGGTCAGCGGCATGGCGCGTCAAGCCATTGAGATCGTGAAAAAGCCGATGAATGCCACGATCATCGAGGAAGTCAAGATTCCGCCGCCACCGCCACCACCGCCCA
>JBEGLK010000129.1:0-6838 GCA_041183605.1 Pseudomonadota bacterium | reverse complement strand
ATTCAGCCGCCAACGTCAAACTTCATGCACAAGCCATGTACCAGCAGGTGGTGGTGACCAAACTCATGCCGATGAACAACACTACAGGCATCTCGGAGGCCGAACGCATGGTGATCAGGCAATGGTTTGAGACCGGGAGCAAGACCGACTGAGTGCACAGCTCAAGAGAGGCCAAGCCATTGCAGCGTCAGCGGGTCCCCCTTGCCCCCGAAGAAATGGGTCAGCGCCGCTTCAAACAGCGGCTCTTGTGGTGCGGCCAGGTGAAACAGTGTCATGCAGGAGCGAAACTTCAGGTCGTCGGGTGAATGAAAAATGGCGTGGGCTGATTTGTCCTGATGTTGCAGCACGGCTTCGGTGCAGGCCTTGAGCCGCTCACCCAGCACCGGGTGTGCCAGGTAGAGCGCGGCATCGGCCACACTGTCGAGGCCATAAAAAAGCGCGGTGTTACTGCGACCCAGGCTGCGCAACTGCGGAAACACAAACCACATCCAGTGCGAGGTTTTTTCGCCTTTGCACAGCTCCTGCAAAACCTGCATGTAAACAGGTTCCTGGGCTTCAAGAAAGCGTTGGGCGTCCACTTGTTACCCTTCTTCGAGCCGTTTTACGGCTGGGTGCACGGTGCGCAGTCAGCGTGCCCGCTCCGCCAAAAACATTTCGATACGCCGATTTCTGGCCCTGCCGGCTTCGGTCGCGTTGTCGGCAATCGGCTCACGGGAGCCGCGGCCGTCAATCTGGATGCGTTGCCCGTTTACGCCGCGCGACACCAGGTAGTTGCGCGCACTCGCCGCCCGGTTGACCGACAGCGGGTTGTTGATGGCGTCGGAGCCGGTGCTGTCGGTATGGCCGACTATGCGGATCTCGGTGTTGGGCTGGTTCGCCAGGCCTTGCGCAAACTGGTCCAGGATGGGGCGCAGGTTGGGCTTGATGACCGAGCTGTTGATGTCAAACGAGATGTCGCTCGGAATGTTGAGCTTGAGCTGGTTGTCTGCGGTTTGTGTCACGTCAACGCCGGTACCGGCCGTGGCTTTTTCCATGGTAGCTTTTTTCTGCGCCATCTGGGTGGACCAGATGTAGCCGCCCAGCGCACCCAGACCGGCGCCGATGACCGCCGATTGCCGGTCCTGGCCAATGGCTGCACCCGCCAATGTGCCAACACCTGCGCCAATGGCGGCGCTACGCTGTGTCTCTGTCATGTCGGCACAGCCTCCGAGCAGCACCAGTGTTGCGCTCAAGCCGCCAAATATCCGGCGATTGCGTGATATCAAGGTACTCATGATTCCTCCTTCAGGGCTGTTTCCAAAAGTAATTTATATCACTTGGATCAGCAGGTGGTGTGTCCGTTCACTCACACATGCAAGGAAATGTAATCACGCATTGAGAATCCGCATGGAATCAAGGGTTAGCCGTGTCTTTCTACGCGTTTGGTGTGCGGTTGCTAAACCACTGTGAGGTAAGCGCCATTGCGCGTCAGTCGACCCGCGCGCCCGAGGCCTTCACGAGCTTCTCGTACTTGGCGCGTTCGTTCTTCATGAAGGCGCCGAATTCTTCTTGTGAGCTTGGCGCCGGCTCGGCCAGCAGGGCGGCAAATCGTGCATTGGTTTCGGGTGCCTTGAGCGCCGCGACAAAAGCCTGGTTCAGGCGCGCGACGACGTCCTTGGGCGTGGCGGCCGGTGCCACCAGACCCCACCAGGTATCGATGGCAAAACCCTTGAGCGTATCGGCCACCGGCGGCGTGTCAGGCAGGGCGCTGGAACGCGTCAGCGTGGTGACCGCAAGCGCGCGCAGCTTGCCCGAGCGGATGTTGGGCGCGGCGGTGGCGAGGTTGTCGAAGTTGAAATCGACCTCGCCGCTGAGCAGGGCGAGCTGCGCCGGGTTGCCGCCGTTGTAGGGGATGTGCACGGCAAAGATGCCGGCATCACGCTTGAACATCTCGCCCGCGAGATGGCCGGCGCTGCCGTTGCCGCCGCTGCCGTAGTTGAGCTTGCCCGGATTCGCCTTGGCGTAGGTGATCAGCTCCGCCAGTGTGCGGATATTGAGGCGCTGCGCCACCTCCGCGTTCATCACCAGCACATTGGGCACGCGCACCATCTGCGTGATCGGAGCGAAGTCAGTTGCCGCGTTGTACGGCATCTTGCTGAAGAGCCAAGGATTGACGGCGTGTGTCGCTGTTGCCGCAATGCCGATGGTCAGTCCGTCGGGCGCAGCCTTGGCCACCGCATCGGCGCCGATGTTGCCGCCGGCGCCGGGCTTGTTCTCGATGATGACAGGCCCGAGTGTGTCGCGCACGCGCTCCGCCAGCGCGCGCGCCGTGACATCGAGCGGGCCGCCGGCGGCGTAGGGCACGATCAGGCGGATCGGTTTGTTCTGGGCCTGCGCCTGCGCCAGTGGTGCGGTGGCGGCACAAAGCAGCGCCAGGGCGGTCAGCAGGAGTGTCTTGAATCGCATGGGTCTTCTCTCGTGAATCGGTGGATGGCAGTGTCACGCGCTTGCCAGATTCGCGGCCTTGTCGGCTTCGCTGGTAAACGCGTCGGCATAAAACTCGTCTTCGGGCAAACCGGCGGCCAGGTAGTCGCGCCGCGCGGAGTCCACCACAACCGGCGCACCGCAGGCATAGACTTGGTAGCCGCTCAAATCGGGCAGGTCCTGCAAGACCGCGCGATGGACAAAACCGGTGCGCCCGCCCCAGCCGTCCTCGGGCTGGGCGTCGGACACCACGGGCACATAACGCAGGTTCGGCACGTCGGCCAATTTGGCTTGCACCCAGTCATCCATGTAGAGGTCCTGCGGCCGGCGGCCGCCCCAGTACAGCGTGACCGGACGTGTGATGCCCTTGGCCTGAATGTGCTCGATGATGGCCTTGACCGGGGCAAAACCTGTGCCCGAGGCCAGCATCACAATGGGCTTGGCACTGTCTTCGCGCAGGTAGAAGCTGCCGTAAGGGCCTTCAACGCGCAGGATGTCTCGCTCCTTCATGGTGCCAAACACCTGGTCGGTGAATTTGCCGCCGGGCATGTGACGGATGTGCAGTTCCAGGCCCTGCTCGATCAGCTGCGGCGCGCTGGCCATGGAGTAACTTCGGCGCAGGCCGCCCGGCAGCAGGAACTCGATGTACTGGCCGGCGTGGTAGGCAAAGACCTCGTTGGCCGGCAGCTGCAGCAGCAAACGCATCACATCATGGGACTTTCTCTCCATCAGCTTGACGCGTGTCGGCATCTTCTTGATGGCAAAAGCCCCCGCCAGCGTGACCTGGCGTGATTCCAGCACCACATCACTGGTGGGGCTGGCGCAGCAGGTCAGCACATATCCCTGAGCTTCTTCGGCCTCGTTGAGCGCCTTGCTCTGGTGCACGCCGTGGTTGACCGTGCCACTGATTTTTTTGCATTTGCACGAACCACAAGCACCGTCCTTGCAGCCATAAGGCAGATTGACGCCCTGTGTAATGCCTGCCGCCAGGATGGTTTCACCGGCGGCCACGCTGAAGGTGCGGCCGCTGGGTTCAATGGTGATCTGAAAAGCACTTGGGCTGGCGCTGCCGGTCATATTTTGGTTATCCTCAAAGCTTCAAATTGAAAAGGAGTTGATTTTGCCTGCATTGCCTGCGCGCTTTCGGCGTGAACGAGTGTTGTTGGTTGGCTGTGGTGATGTCGGCCTGCGCGTGGCGAGCCAATTGGGCGCCCGTGTGCGCGTTTTGGCGCTGACTTCACAGCCCTCGCGTGTGGCCGAACTGCGCGCGCGGGGTATCACGCCCTTGGTCGCAAACCTTGACAAGCCGGTCAGCCTCAAGCGTTTGAGCGGTTTGGCCACGCGTGTGGTGCACCTGGCGCCGCCGCCGGGCAGCGGGGAGCAGGATCCGCGCACCGAGGCGCTGTTGCAGGTGTTGCGCCGCCGCGCACCGGTGCAAAGTCTGGTTTATGGCTCGACCAGCGGTGTTTATGGCGATTGCCTGGGCGAGGTGGTCAGCGAAGTCAGGGCGTTGAATGCGGCCACAGCCAGGGCGCAACGGCGCATCGATGCCGAGCGGCGCATTCGGCACTTTGGCCGCGCGGCGGCCGTGCGGGTCAACACCCTGCGCATCCCGGGCATTTATGCCCCAGACCGGGAAGGCGGCACGCCGCGCGAGCGCTTGCTCAAGGGCACGCCGGTGCTGCAAGCCAGTGATGATGTTTACACCAACCACATTCACGCCGATGACCTGGCGCGCGCCTGCCTGGCCGCCCTCTGGCGTGGCAAGCCCGGGCGGATCTACAACGTCAATGACGACACCTGCCTGAAGATGGGCGACTACTTTGACCTGGCCGCTGACTTGTACGGCCTGCCTCGCCCGCCGCGGGTGCCGCGCGATACTGCAACGGCGCAATTGCCTCTGATGCTGCTGAGCTTCATGAGCGAGTCACGCCGCCTGGACAACACCCGGCTCAAGACCGAGTTACGCGTGGCATTGCGTTATGCCACGGTCGAGCAGGGTTTGCGGCAGCCGCCAGCTTAGCCTCACCCTTACAGACCGGTGGCCATGGTGAAAGTGCGTGTGAACGGCACGCTGTTGATGGTTCCGTTCAGGGTGACCTGGTAGCTGGTGTTGGGCGTCAGGGTCGTGGTTGGAACCACAAAGACCTCGTGGCTGCCGATGTAAGGCCTGTTGTTGACCTGATCGATGTTGGGATCGTTGCTGGAGTTCAGTACCGTGAACGGCACAGCAGTGCCATTTTGGGTGATGCTGCTGCTGATCGGGTTCACGGTCAGTACCTGCGGCGCGTCTGCCTTGAGGTAAATAGGTGGTCCCACAAGAGCGTTGGCATAAGCTGTGCCGAAGAACGGGTTGGGGCTTTCATCTGCTGGCGCGAAGGCAGGGGGAATATTGCTGCTGCCCTGGCAGGGGAATGTGGCCACCTTGCCTGCGCCCAGAGTGACGCGCGGATGGCCTGACCGGTAGGCGTTGAGCGCGCCAAAACGGAATTCCTCGCGCCAGGTCGAACCATTGATCTGGTTTGTTTGCATGTAAGCGCCCAAGCCGACTTCACTGCCCTCGTACATGGCACCTGACAGGTGGTACACCGTGTTGAGCAAGTTGCGCATGGCGTCGGCACCACGCGATTCCATGGTGGGAAAGCTGGGTGCGGAGCTGTAGTCCCAAACGGTAGCTTCCAGTATTTCGGCCAGTCCCTGGTAGTTGTAACCCTGGTAAACCGCCCGATCCCACGGGTAAATGCCCGTAAAACCTGGAACACCAAGTGTTTCAAGATGGCTCACGATGGAATTGCCAGTGGCGAACGAGAGATCGACCAGGTATTTGGCGTGGCTTAAAGCTGCTGCATCAAGCTGTGTATTGCGTGTCACGGAACCAAAATTGCACAACGTTCGTGCATTCTGCAGCACTGTCCATGCACCCAGTTCGGCCTGTCCGGGCTGATAACTTGCTGGGGCCACGATGGCGGCATCACTGCCGCCACCGCCACCCCCGCCGCACGCCACCAGACTCAACGAGAGGATCAGTGACAAGGCAAAAGTGCAGGGCTCGGTCTTGGGTTTGAAATTCATGACGTTCATTTGTGCAGGACAGGCGCTTCAGTCAGGGCAGAATAGGGCCATTCACACTTTATGACATGTGCGCCATGACAAATACTACTACGCCAGCGACTGGCCACACCGATGCCGTCACCGATGCACTTCAGGCCGCCGATTTTGACGAACTCGACACCATTCTGGATGACCTGCGCACACGTTTTGACGAAACCCCGCAATGGGAGTTTTGCGAAGGTTTCATGGCGGCGCTGGTGTGTTGCCGTCGCGTGATCACACCGACCGAATATTTCTCGGTGCTGCTGGATCTGGAAGACGACAGCGAAACGCCGCTGTTTGCCGATGAAACCACTCGATGACGAGCGTGCCTACCAGCCCGAGGTGATGGACCTTCGTGGCGCCATCGCCGCACTGCCCGAAGAGCAGCGGGCCGAGATGGGTGATTCGCCGATTCCTTCATTTGGCCAGATCTGGGCCATCGGCTTCATGTATGCGGTGGAAAGCTGGCCCGAGGAGTGGGCGCCACCACGCGACAAGGAGGCCGCCAAGGTGCTGGATGCCGCGCTCGAATGCATCGTGGCCGTAACCGAGGACGACACCGGTACGCCGACAGTGGCCGCTTTTGAGGAGGACGGTGTGCCGACCATCAGCGAGCAGCGGCTCAATGACTTTGCCGACGCCATGTGGGCGGTGTACGACTTGCGCGAGTTGTGGCGCAACATCGGTCCGCGTGTGGAAACCGTCCACGCCGAGGTCAAACCAGGCCGCAACGACCCCTGTTCCTGCGGTAGCGGCAAAAAATACAAAAAGTGCTGCGGCGCCTGAGTTCGGCTCAGGGATGCTTGGCCAGGTAATTGGTCAGCGCGGCGCGGGTTTGCACCCGCACCTGTTTCTGGAAGTACGGCGCCCAGCCCAGCACCCAGCCGCCGTAGCCCAAGGCCTGGCGTGACCAGCGCCAAAAATCAAAACGGTCGGTGTGGCTGGCAATCAGGCCGTCTGGGGTGAAGCTGAAGTCGGCCTCAACGATGTTGTGCACCAGCCGGTTCGAAACGCTGAAGCGGTAGTGTGCCTCCCAATGCACGTGGCCGTTGCCGTCGTCGGCACGCACGTCGCTGAACTCAAGCCGCCAGTCATCGCGGTTTTTGGCGAGTGTGGCGGCGCACAACATGTGCCACATGCCACTGATCTCGCGTCGCCCCTTGAGAGAAAACGCGGGGTCGTCGAACGTGGCGTCCTCGGCATAACAGCTGGCCATGGTGTCGGCATCGAGCGGCTTGCCCAGCAGCGCGCGCGCCAGCGGCGCATCCATGCTGATGTAGCC
>JBEGLK010000128.1:0-11088 GCA_041183605.1 Pseudomonadota bacterium | reverse complement strand
ACATTGCTGGCAGGGCGGTATTTCCCGAGTGGGGTCGCCCTGGGTCACCAGCGTGCGACCACGTGCCAGGAGTTCGGGTGTTGCGGCTGATGGAGCAGGCGGTGGGTACGGCAGCTTCAGGTTGGCGAAATACTGCGCCATGGCCATCAGGTAGGGCTTGTCAAGCGGTTCCAGCAAACCCGCCATCAAGGCATAGTGGCGACGCCCCTCGCGGATGTTGAGCAACTGGTTGTACAGATAGCCTGCCGGTTTGCCTGCCAGCCGAGGGTAATAACCATCGGGGCCGGCGCGGCCTTGTTCGCCATGGCATCCGGTGCAGGCCTGCAGTCGCTGCGCCAGATTGTCTTCAAAAGGAGCGGCCAAGCAGTTCAGGCTGATGGCGCTTAAAACGAGAAGGATTTTTCGGGAAAACGTCATTGTGATACGGGAAGTTTGGCAGGCTTAACCAGGTTTGAGCAACTTGAGTTTGCGAATGTGTATGAATGTCGGGTGGCAGCCTGTCGGCGCCTTTCCATTTTCGGCAGGGTTTTTTCGGAAAAACTTTCAGCTTTCATCGTAACTAGTTACGCCAAGTGCGACTCGTAAACGTTAATGACAGGGGCGTCGCCCGCATGCAGGAGTCGTAAAAAATCTGGAACCGGATTGCCAGGTAATTGTTTCATATCAAGTATCCTCGCAGAAAAAATGGCATAGTTCTCGTATAGCTCTTGTGGCGTGTGACGTCAGGCATAAGGGCATTGACCGCTGGCATGCACCAAGTGCGCTTGCGCCGGCTGTCATGTGCTGAAAAAGCGCCGTCGACAGATCCTTTTCGTGGTCCGAACAGGTGACGAAATTCTGGCGCGGATGGCGGCTTTGCCAGACAAGAAACAATCTGTCTTATCAATTGAGTAAACACCGATGACCACTGAAAACAAAAAGCCCAGAAAGGTGATACCCATCGCCGCGCCCGACGAAGAATTGGTGTCGCTGTATGCGGCGCAGCAAAAAATTTATCCGCGCAGCGTCTCCGGCGTTTTTACGCAATGGCGCTGGATCATGGTCTGGGTGACCCAAATTATTTTTTATGGCCTGCCGTGGCTCGAATGGGGTCAGCGCCAGGCGGTGCTGTTTGACTTGAGTGTGCGCCGTTTCTATATTTTTGGTCTGGTGCTATATCCGCAAGATTTCATTTACCTCACCGGATTGATGATCATCGCGGCCTTGTCGCTGTTTTTGTTCACTGCCGTGGCGGGCCGTTTATGGTGCGGTTACGCCTGTCCGCAAACGGTTTACACCGAGATTTTTTTGTGGATAGAAAAGCTGCTGGAAGGCGACCGCTCCGCCCGCATGCGCCGTGACGATGGCCCCATGACGGCTGAAAAATTTGCACGAAAGGCGGGCAAGCAATTTTTGTGGATTGCGTTTTCTTTCTGGACCGGCTTCACCTTTGTTGGCTACTTTGTGCCGATGCGGGAGATGGCGGGTGCCTTTTTGGGCGGTCAACTCGCGGCCTGGGAATTTTTCTGGGTGTTTTTCTACGGTTTTGCCACCTATGGCAATGCGGGTTACATGCGTGAGCAGGTCTGCAAGCACATGTGTCCCTATGCACGCTTCCAGAGTGCCATGTTCGACAAGGACACGCTGATCGTGACCTATGACGCCGAGCGCGGTGAACCGCGGGGGGCTCGCTCTAAAAAGGCCGACCTCAGCACCCTGAATCTTGGGGCCTGCGTGGACTGCAGTTTGTGTGTGCAGGTGTGTCCGACAGGCATTGATATCCGCAATGGCTTGCAATATGAATGTATTGGCTGTGGCGCCTGCGCCGACGTTTGTGACACAGTGATGGACAAGTTGGGTTACCCGCGCGGCTTGGTCAAGTACTCGACTGAAAATGCCGTTAAAAATCACTGGACCAAAGAACAGACCGTCAAACGTGTGTTGCGGCCCCGGGTACTGGTCTATACGTCCATTCTGCTGGGGATTGTGGTGGCTATTTTTGCCAGCCTGGCGACCCGAACCTCGTTCAAGGCCGACGTGGTGCGCGACCGTGGTGTGATGGCGCGTGTGGTCGAAGCCGGCAAGGTGGAGAACGTGTACAGCATTCAAGTGATGAATGCGACCGAAGCGCCGCAGCGTTACAGGATCTCGGTGGAAGGCCTGCCCGGCATCAAGATCATGTCGGAGGACACCGTCAGCATTGCGTCTACGCAAGCGCGCTGGGTGCCAGTGCGGGTCCAGGTGCCGCCAGAGGCCGACAAGCCCGGGTCGCATGAAATTCATTTCATCATCGAATCGCTGGACAGCCCGGGTCGTCTGAAGGAAGAGTCCAAGTTCATCATTCCGTCATAGGCTGCATTTTTCAAGGCCAAGCCAGCCAACGCTCAGCTGGCGTGACCTGTCAGGCCAGATACAGGCAGCCGGCGGTGGCTGCAGCGCCCACCATCAGGTGAAAGGCGCTCCAACGCAAGAAGTGATTGCGCAGCGCCACGGGTGACAAGGCGGAGAGCAGAAACAGCCGCCCGTCTTCGGGCGCCCGAAGTAGGTGCACGCCGGGTTGCTCGCGGATGTCGCGGTGTTGTTGTTCAACTGTATGGGTTGCCAACTTTCGGGCCAACTCCCACTCCATGAGATCCAGCGTGCCGTTGCGGTCCAAGTCAAAGCGCCGGTGCAAGGCGGCCCGGTCCTGTTTCCATTGGCTCAGCAGGGCGCTCACATCGTCGCGCAGATTCAAGTCAGAACTGGCACCCCCCAGGGTTGAAAAATCGCCAAGCCCATAGATCATGCCGCCGCCAAAGAGGCATTCCTCCACCAGTTTCTCACTTCCGGGGTAACTGATGCGAACCTCCGCGCCCACCACTTCCGCATGGTCTGGGTCGATGGTGCAAACGCCGGTGCTGTCGCTGATGTCAAAGGTGGCGCTGCTCGTGCCACTGTCAATCTGGCGCCATTCATGTTTGGCGTTGTCCCTGGAATACAGCCTGTAGCGATACCAGATGCAGGCGATACCGCCTAGCGGGGTGTAGAGCAGCTGGTTCTTGTCGCTGGTGGCGCGCCCCATGAGTTCGACATAACCCTGTGCCGCCGAGGCAATGCGCGAGGTTGCCAATTCGGCAATCGCGCGAGCGCGGCGCAGGCTGCCAAGCCAGGCCAACCCGGCCAGCAAGGCTATGCTCACCAGACACCAGCGCGCCTGTGGTCCGGGACCCAGCTTTGCGGCCGCTGCAACCAGGGCCAGATACAGGCCGCTGACCAGGCTGCCGAGGTTCAGCCCGAGGTGCTGCAGACCGCGCAAGCCGCGCACCAACATGGCATCAGGCCTTGAAGCGTTGCGCGATGTCGACGTCTTCCAGCTCGGTGGCCGCAAACTTCAGCAGATCGAAGGGTTTGAAATTGAACCAACGCGCCAGCACAACACCCGGGAATTGCTCGATGGCCACATTGTTGATGTTGACACTTTCGTTGTAGAACTCGCGCCGGTCCGCTATCGCGCCTTCCAGTCCGCTGATGCGCGATTGCAGGTGCAAGAATTGCGCGTTGGCTTTGAGTTCCGGGTAAGACTCTGCCAGCGCAAACAACTGTCCCAGACCGCTGCGCAGCGCGCCTTCAGCGTGGCCCAGGGCATTCATGTCGTGTGACTGGCGGGCCTCGGAAACCCGGGAGCGTGCCTGGATCACGGCTTCCAGCGTGTTTTGTTCGTATTGCATGTATTGTTTGCAGGTGTCGACCAGCTTGGGCAACTCCTCATGGCGCTGCTTAAGCAGCACATCGATGTTGGCCCAGGCCTTGGACACCGCGTTCTTGGTATTGACCAGACTGTTATACAAGCTGATGCCATAAACCAGCAACACAACCAGCACTATCCAGAAAAAAACTCCCATGAATCGCTCCTTGTAATCAAGACAGGATGGTCCTGCAGCACACGACTTGTCCCGCGCGACACGGCTGCTCAGTACGTGTCGGCATCCTATACTTCAAGTCTAATAGGGCATTATGATGAAAATTCTTATTTGCAACGACGACGGTTTTCAGGCGCCCGGTATTGTGGCGTTGTATGAAGCACTCAAGGACGTAGCGACTGTCGAGGTGGTTGCACCTGAGCACAACAACAGTGCCAAGTCCAACGCGCTGACCTTGCACACACCGCTGTATGTGCAGCGCGCTGCCAATGGCTTCCGGTATGTCAATGGCACTCCGGCTGATTGTGTTCACATCGCTCTGACTGGTCTGCTGGACTACCGTCCCGACCTGGTGGTGGCGGGAATCAACAATGGCGCAAATATGGGCGACGACACCATTTATTCGGGTACCGTGGGCGCAGCCATGGAGGGTTACCTGTTTGGCATTCCGGCCATTGCCTTTTCGCAGGTTGAACGGGATTGGCATCACCTGGATGCGGCCGCCATCAAGGCGCGCGACCTGGTGCTGCAAATGGGGCAGCAGAATCTGATTGGGACCACACCCTGGCTGCTCAACGTCAACATTCCGAATCTGCCACTGCAAGAATTCGGTCATTTGAAGCTTTGCCGTTTGGGGCGTCGCCACTCCGCTGAAAAAGTGATCACCCAAGTTAGCCCGCGTGGTGAAACCATGTACTGGATTGGTGCGGCAGGACAGGTCAAGGACGACGCGGAGGGCACCGATTTTCATGCGACAGCCCAGGGCCATATCGCCATGACGCCGCTCAAAGTCGATCTGACAGACCATGATCATCTGGCTTACTGGGCCCAAACCGCGGCCAAACTCGCAAAACCGCTCAGCTGATGACGCAGAACAAGCACAGCAGTGTCAAACCCAGGCCGGGTTTCCCGGCCAAGCTGGATTTACGCAACAACTCGGCCACTCCTGTGCGTCCTGCGACGGCTGCCGCGGCTGTTGCCATGCAAAAACCGATGGCTCATCTGGCCCGTGGTTTAGGCCTGGATTCTGTGGCGGTGCGTCAAAGCATGGTGAGCAAACTGGTGCAGCAGGGCGTCAAGGATGCGGAAGTTCTGCGGGCAATGGGCACCATCGAGCGCCACCGTTTTGTCGATACCGCCTTGGTGAATCAGGCCTACGAGGACACCAGCCTGCCGATTGGACTGGGGCAAACCATTTCCAAACCGGGCGTGGTGTGCCGGATGCTGGAGCTGTTGCGGCAGGGCAATCCTGGACGGTTGGGTAGGGTGCTGGAAATTGGCACAGGTTGTGGTTATCAGGCCGCATTGCTGAGCATGTTGTGTCAAGAGGTGTATTCCATGGAGCGTTTGCGCGGATTACATGACAAGGCGCGCGACAACTTGCGGCATTTGCGCTTGACCAACGTACATTTGTTGTTTGGTGACGGCATGCCGGGTTATGCACGGGGTGCCCCCTACGCCGGCATCATTGCGGCTGCAGGTGGTGAGGCTGTGCCTCAGGCATGGATCGATCAGCTGGCGTTTGGCGGCAGACTGGTGGCGCCCGTGTCTGCGGGCGCTGCCAGCACAGGAAAGCAGGTGCTGCTGGTGATAGATAAAACGCCACAGGGGATTCGCCAGTCTGTCATGGAGGGTGTTTTCTTTGTCCCTTTAAAATCGGGTATTGCATGAAGGGGGTTGTTATGACGGGTTTGAAACGACGGTTGGGTTTGCTTTTGGCCGCAAGCTGCGTGCTGCTGACTTTGGTGGGCTGCAGTTCAAGAAGCATCAATCGTGCACCGGTGGAAGAGCGGGTGACCCGTGTTGGCGAATCGGCGGGCACTGCCGCCGCACCCAAACAACCGCAAGGTTTCGAGAATGCCGGCAAGGCAGGTTATTACACCGTCAAGCCGGGAGACACGCTGACACGTATTGCGCTCGAAAATGGCCAGAGTCCGCGCGACATTGCGGCTTGGAGTCAGGTTGAAAACCTGAACCGAAGTGCAGCCTGTGACCAGGTCCACGGTAAGCGCCGGCAGCCTGAGTCAGCCATCCTCGGCTGCATCATCTACCACGGCAGCATCTGCGGCAACAAGCGACACCCGAACTGCCGCGCCTACAACCGACAAGGAAATCAATTGGCTCTGGCCCACCAATGGTGCCGTGCTGGCCAGTTTCGACGAGGTCAAAAACAAGGGCATCGATATTGGTGGTGCGGCTGGTGACCCGGTGCTGGCTGCAGCCGATGGGCGTGTGGTTTATGTGGGTGCGGGTTTGCGGGGGTACGGCAATCTCATCATGGTCAAGGAAGATCAGGCCGTGACCCGGGGCCAGAAAATTGCCGAGATGGGCAGCAGTGATGCAGATCGTGTCAAACTGCACTTCGAGGTGCGTCGCCAGGGCAAACCGGTCGACCCTGCCAAGTATTTGCCTGCCCGCTAAGCATCCTCCAGGCCCGGCAACCAAACCGGGCGTTATCAAAGTGACATTGAATGATTGAAACGACTGATCCCGTGTCAGCCAAGCCTGACGTGCCGGCCGACTGGCTGTATGTGGAGTCCCTGGACCTTGATGCCCAGGGCGTGGCTCACAAAGCCGATGGCAAAGTGGTATTCATTGAAGGTGCGCTGCCGTTCGAGTACGTCAGCGCCAATATCAACCGTGCCAAGAACAATTGGGAGCAGGGAACACTCACAGGCATCCATCAGGAGTCTTCCCAACGGGTGACTCCCCATTGCCCGCATTTTGGTCTGCACCAGGGTGCCTGTGGCGGTTGCAAGATGCAACACCTGCATGTGAGCACGCAGGTCGCCGTCAAGCAGCGCGCGCTGGAAGACAATTTATGGCATTTGGGCAAGACACGGCCCGAAACCATTTTCCGACCGGTCGAAGGCCCGGCCTGGGGATATCGTTACCGGGCCCGGCTATCGGTGCGTTATGTTCGCAAAAAGGGGACGGTGCTGGTGGGTTTTCACGAGCGCAAGAGCCGTTACGTGGCCGACATGCAGGTGTGCCCGGTGTTGCCGCCACACGTGGACGCCATGTTGATGCCTTTGCGCGCCTTGATCGCGTCGCTGGATGCGGTTGAGACCTGTCCTCAAATCGAATTGGCCTGTGGCGACAGCGTGACGGCTTTGGTGTTGCGCCATCTGGAACCATTGAGCAGCGCTGATCTGGCCAGGCTCCGGCTCTTTGCACAACAACATCCGGGTGTGCAGTGGTGGTTGCAAGCCAAGGGACCTGAAACCGTCTGTTTGCTGGACGAGGGGGGTGAGGTGTTGAGTTACGCCTTGCCCGAGTTTGGCATCACCATGCCATTCAAGCCAACGGATTTCACCCAGGTCAATCCACAGATCAACCGGGTGCTGGTGTCGCGTGCCTTGCGCCTGCTGGAGGTGCAGGCCAATGAACGCGTGATTGACTGGTTTTGTGGTTTGGGTAATTTCACCCTGCCTTTGGCAACTCAGGCCCGTGAGGTTTTGGGCATCGAAGGCAGTGAAACGCTGGTGGCACGTTCACGCGAGAATTACCAGAAAAACAAGCTGCTCGCCAACTCCGGCAAGCCTTTGGCCAAGACCGGGTTTGCCGCCAGGAATTTGTTCGACATGACGCCGGAGCTATTGATTGCGGATGGCGTCGCCGACAAATGGCTGGTCGACCCGCCCCGCGAAGGCGCTTTTGCCCTGGCGCGTTCACTGGCCAGCCTGCACCAGCAGAAATTGGGCTTGTCAGAGGAACCGGCCACGCCGGGAGCTGACACTTGGTCACCGCCCAAACGCATTGTGTATGTGAGTTGCAATCCTTCGACTCTGGCACGGGATGCGGGTCTGCTGGTCAACCTTGCGGGTTACCGGTGCAGTGGCGCGGGTGTGGTCAACATGTTTCCGCACACGGCCCACGTCGAAAGCATTGCGGTCTTTGATCTCAAGGCATAGCGCAATCCAGAAGGTACTTGCAAAAAATGAAAAAGGCTCCCGAGGAGCCTTTTTTCTTGCGTAATTCAACGCGGGTTAATCGCGCTCACCGCCAAAAATGCCGAGCAAGGCCAGCAAGCTCTGAAACACATTGATGATGTCGAGGTACAGCGCCAGCGTGGCGCTGATGTAGTTGGTTTCACCGCCGTCGACAATGCGTTTCAGGTCGTACAGCATGTAAGCGCTGAAAACACCGATGGCAGCCACCGAAAGTGCCATCATGCCGGCAGTCGAACCCACAAACACGTTGATGACGCCGCCCACAACAATAGCCAGCGCGCCGACCATCAGCCATTTGCCCATGTCCGACAGGTCGCGTTTGATGACGCTGGACAGGCTGGCCATGACAAAAAAGACACCTGCTGTACCGCCAAAGGCTGTCATGATCAGCTCAGGACCATTTTTAAAACCCAGCACCATGGCAATCATGCGCGACATCATGAGGCCCATGAAGAAGGTGAAACCAAGCAGCACGGGGACACCGGTTGCCGAGTTTTTGGTTCTTTCTATCGCATACATGAAGCCAAAGGCGCCACCCAGAAAGAGCACAAGGCCCAATCCGCCGCCCAATGAGTGCGTCATGCCCGTTGCCACACCCAGCCAAGCACCTAGCACGGTCGGAACCAGGCTCATTGCCAACAGCCAATAGGTGTTGCGCAAGACTTTATTGCGTTCTTGCGCCGTGGCGCCAAAGCCATGGATTTGTTCGATGGAGTGGACGTTATCTGTCATATGCAAGCTCCTTTATTGGTTTCTTTGAAAACGATGATGCATTCTAGGAGGACTGAAACGACTTCAGGCCACGTGGCGGGCGCAGATTCCTATTTTTTGTGAGGATACCGTGATTTGCCGCGCGGTAGAAATCCAGCGCAAAAGGTCAGTAGACCATGTTCTCGATGCGCAATTCCTGCAGGATGGTGGTGGCAATTTCTTCGATCGATTTGGTGGTGGTGGACAGCCACTTGATGCCCGACCGGCGCATCATGGCCTCGGCCTCGTGAACTTCATGGCGGCAGTTGGCCAGTGACGCGTATTTGGAGTTGGGTCGGCGCTCGTTGCGGATTTCACTCAAGCGTTCAGGCTGGATGGTCAGGCCAAACAGTTTTTTGTGATGTGGCTTGAGTGCGGGCGGCAATTCCTTGCGCTCAAAATCGTCCGGTATCAGCGGGTAGTTCGATGCCTTGAGTCCGTACTGCATCGCCAGATAAAGCGATGTGGGGGTCTTGCCACTGCGGCTGACCCCGACCAGAATCACGTCGGAACTGGCCAGGTCGCGATGCGACTGCCCGTCGTCATGGTCCAGCGAAAAGTTGATGGCAGCAATGCGGGACTGATACTGTTTGCTTTTGCTGGCATCGCTGAAGCGGCCAATGCGGTGGTTCGACTTGATGCCCAACTCATGTTCAAGCGGGTGCACAAAGGTACCGAACATGTCCATCAACATGCCTTGGCAACCTTTGCTGATGACTTCCATGACTTCCTCGTTGGCGAGGGTGGTAAAGACCAGGGGTTTTTTGCCCTCGAGTGCGCCGGCCTGGTTGATTTGGCGAACAGCCTGATGCGCTTTGTCTACTGTGTCCGTGAAAGGGAGCCGCACCGGTCGAAAGTCAATCTCAAACTGGTTCAGGATGGCGTGGCCAAAGGTTTCGGCGGTGATACCGGTGCCATCCGAAACAAAAAATACGGTGCGATTGGGCATGTTGAGATAGGGGGTAATTATTTTTCGTACAGGCCAAAGCCTACAATAATTATCCGACCAAATTCAGAGCGTCAAACCATTTAACAAGTCAAGCAACAAACTGATGCGTTTGCCTCAACTTGGGAAGCAGCCCTGACTGCGACTCAGCGAGCCCGGTTTATTAACTTCTGGAGTTTTTCATGACAGCACGATTTGCAGCGACCGCCTTGGTCGTTCCATTTGAAGACCTTAGGATGACCGATGTGGAGTCGGTCGGTGGCAAAAATGCCAGTTTAGGGGAAATGATCTCCAATTTGCCTACAGGCGTCAAAGTACCCACGGGTTTTGCCACCACGGCGCATGCCTTTCGTGAGTTTCTGGCGTTTGACGGCCTCGCAGCCAAAATCAACACACGCCTGAGCACGCTGGATACAGAGGATGTGAATGCGCTGGCCGTTGCCGGTGCTGAAATCCGCGCCATGATCGAGTCGCAGCCGTTTCCGGCCGATCTCGAGCAGGAAATTCGCAAGGCCTTTGCCAAACTTTGTGGCACCAATGACAAGGCCTCGTTTGCGGTGCGATCTTCTGCGACTGCAGAGGACTTGCCCGATGCCTCTTTTGCCGGTCAGCAGGAAACCTTTCTGAATGTGACGGGCATCGAGGAAGTGTTGCACAAGATCAAGGAAGTCTTTGCCTCACTTTACAACGATCGTGCCATCAGCTACCGGGTGCACAAGGGATTTGCGCACGAGCATGTGGCTCTGAGCGCCGGCATTCAACGCATGGTGCGTTCTGACCTGGGTGCATCCGGTGTCATGTTCACCATCGACACCGAGTCCGGCTTTGATCAGGTGGTGTTCATCACTTCGAGTTACGGCCTGGGTGAAACGGTGGTGCAGGGTGCGGTGAATCCGGACGAGTTTTATGTGCACAAGCCCATGCTCAAGGCGGGCAAACTGGCGGTGATCCGGCGCAACCTGGGTTCCAAGCTGATCCAGATGCAGTTCTCAACACCTGAGGAGAAGGCGGCAAGCGGTCATTTGGTCAAAACCACCGATGTACCGACCGAGTTGCGCAATCGTTATTCCCTCAGCGATGCGGATGTGCAAAAACTGGCCGGCTATGCCTTGGTGATTGAGGCGCATTATGGTCGCCCGATGGACATTGAATGGGGCAAGGACGGCATTGACGGTGAGTTGTACATCCTGCAGGCGCGTCCGGAAACCGTGAAAAGCCAGGCCGCCGGCAAGGCAGAGCACCGCTACAAGCTCAAAGGCAAGGGCACCGTGTTGGTCGAGGGCCGTGCCATTGGCCAAAAAATTGGTACTGGCCCGGTCCGGGTGGTCCACAACCTCAGCGAGATGGACCGGGTGCAGCCCGGCGATATTCTGGTCACGGACATGACCGACCCCAACTGGGAACCGGTGATGAAGCGTGCATCGGCCATTGTGACCAATCGCGGCGGGCGGACTTGTCATGCCGCCATCATTGCGCGTGAGCTGGGTATTCCTGCGGTGGTCGGCTGTGGCCATGCCGACCAGGTGCTCAAGGACGGCATGCTGGTCACGGTCAGTTGCGC
>JBEGLK010000127.1:0-6617 GCA_041183605.1 Pseudomonadota bacterium | reverse complement strand
TGGGTACGCGGCAACACGCTGTTACGGATCTCGATCGGGCGCACGGTACGTGTGTCGCGGCCGTCAATACGCGGCTCACCTGCCAGAATCTGACCGCGCACCAAACGCGCTTCGATGTCGAACAACATGCTCTCAACCTTGACAGAATCAAACTCCACGTTGTCAGCCTTGAGGCCGGCCATCACGTCAGCGTACGCAGCACGGCAGGCCTGGGTACGTTCCTGCTTGTTGCGGATCTGATAGGCAGCAGTCAGCTTGTCATTGGCCAGCGCACCGACCTTGGCAATCAGCGCTTCATCACGGGCCGGCGCTTTCCAGTCCCAGGCCGGCTTGCCTGCGTCACGCACCAGTTCATGGATGGCATTGATGGCAATCGCACCCTGGGTGTGGCCAAAAACCACAGCGCCCAGCATCACATCTTCGGGCAACTGGTCGGCTTCGGACTCCACCATCAGCACGGCAGCTTCAGTACCAGCCACCACAAGGTCAAGTTGGCTGTTTTTGAGTTCGGTTTGACCTGGGTTGAGCACGTATTCACCATTGATATAACCCACTCGGGCGGCGCCAATCGGGCCGTTGAACGGGATACCGCTGATCGACAGCGCAGCGCTGGTGGCAATCATGGAGGCAATGTCAGCCTGCACTTCGGGGTTCAGGCTCACCACATGAACAATGACCTGAACTTCGTTGTAGAAGCCTTCGGGAAAGAGCGGGCGAATCGGGCGGTCAATCAGGCGGCAAGTCAATGTTTCCAGCTCACTGGGGCGACCTTCGCGCTTGAAAAAGCTGCCCGGAATCTTGCCGGCAGCGTAGGACTTTTCCGAGTAATCAACGGTCAGAGGAAAGAAGTCCTGACCCGCCTTGGACTCGTTCTTGCCAACCACGGTTGCCAGCACCACGGTGCCATCCATGTCGAGCAGAACCGCGCCAGTGGCCTGGCGTGCGATTTCACCGGTCTCCATGGTGACCGTGTGTTTGCCCCATTGAAAAGTTTTCGTAACCTTGTTAAACATCGTCATATTGAATCTCCTGTGAATTTGCAGGGTGCAGGCCACCCTGGCGAAGCCCGGAAGCCGCAACACAGAACACGATGCCATTCCAGAGCCACACCCGGTTTCGGGCCAACAGGCTTTGGAATGACACAGCTTCGCTCCGTTTTTGCCGTCTCCGAAGTAAAAAACGCCTGAGCTAGCAACCTAACTCAGGCGTTCATCATTCTTTTTGGACCAATTACTTGCGCAGACCCAACTTGGCAATCAGGGCCAGATAACGGTCAGCGTTTTTGGACTTGAGGTAGTCCAGCAGCTTGCGGCGACGGCTCACCATGCGCAGCAGACCACGACGACCATGGTGGTCCTTGGCGTGGGTCTTGAAGTGGGGCATGAGCTCATTGATACGAGCGGTCAGCAAAGCGACCTGAACTTCGGGGCTGCCGGTGTCACCGGCTTGGCGTGCGTTGTCTTTGACAACGGCAGCTTTGATACTGGATGCAATCATTTAATTTCCTGTAGGTTAAGAACTTGCGACAGGGGCTGGAACTGCTCCTGACGTGCACTGCTGCCAAATCGCAGAGTCCGCCATTATAACCAGAGCGCAAATGGCGGAGCAGTCCACCCAAATCAGGGACGCTGCATGTTGCAACTGGCGGGCAGCTCTGCCGCCGCTGCAGCTACGGTCTTGACGACCCGAAAACCATAACCCGAGCCTTCAACGTCAAACTTCACGCCGGGAGTGCCCATTTTGTCCATCACACCCACCACCAAAGGCTGTTGAAACTGGTGATCCGCGGCGCGCATGGTTCCGGTTTGCGAGGCCAGGGTCACCGATCCTTTTTCCAGCGCCAGGGCGACAGGCACCACATCGGTCGTTTTGGCGCGTTCCATCGCCTGCACCAAGGCTTCCACCATCAGTTGCATGCGCAAGTGCACATAGTCATCTGCCGGATTAGGAAAGCGTGTACGGAAAGACCGGTAAAACGCCTCGCTCTGGGCATTTTGCACGTTGGGCAACCAATCGGCCACCGCCACCACCTTGCCCACGCCGGCATCACCAATCGCGGCTGGTGCGCCCAGGGCGTTGCCATAAAAGGTATAGAACTTGCCGTCAAATCCCACATCCTTGGCAGCCTTGACCAAAAGCGTCAAATCGTTGCCAAAATTGCCGGTGATCACCGCCTGCGCCCCGCTGGCCTTGATTTTGGCCGCATAAGGCAGGAAATCCTTGACTCGGCCCATCGGATGCAACTCTTCACCGACCACCCGCACATCCGGACGCAAGACACCAAGTTGCCGTTTGGCTTCTCTTGCCACGGCGTGACCAAAACTGTAGTCCTGCCCCAGGATATAAACACTCTTGACGGCCTGATCAGCCTTTAAAACATCCATCAAGGCTGTCATGCGCATGTCGGCATGAGCATCAAACCGGAAATGCCAGAAGCTGCATTTTTCATTGGTCAGAATGGGATCGACCGCAGAATAATTCAAGAACAACACACGCTTGGACGGTTCCCGCACGTTGTGCTTGTTCACTGCGTCAATCAGGGCCGCCGCGATGGCCGAGGAATTGCCCTGCATGATGAACCTGGCACCATCATCGATGGCCGCCTTCAGCGCCGACAAAGCCTCTTCAGTCTGCCCCTTGCTGTCATAACGCGCCAGCGCCAAAGACAAGCCACCGCGCGCATTGACCCGCTCCACCGCCCAGGTCAGATTGCGAAAAACGGCTTCGCCGGTATTGCCGAATGGCCCGCTCAAGCCTTCGATCATGGCGATCTTGACTGGTGTGCCAACCGTTTGGGCCAGCGCTACCAGCGGCGCGGAGGCCACCAAAGCGAGCCCCAACACGGCTCGTCGCATCATTTTTAACATCACAAAAATACTTCTCTTGGTGACAGCCCTGTCACTCGCCAAATCGGAGGCAGGCGGCTGGTTCGTTCAGAACGGTGCGCAGTGTAATGCGCCGTCAAGCCAGGATTTCATCAAGCGGCCAGCGCGGTTTGACATCAAACGCATAAGCCGTGCTGGCCGCCTGAATCCCAGATTGCAGGCGCATGGCGGCGGCCATCGCAATCATGGCGCCGTTGTCGGTGCACAAGTGCAGCTCCGGATAATGCACACGCACACCGCGCCGTGCGCAACTCAAGTTGAGCTGTTCGCGCAAGCTGCGATTGGCGCCGACCCCCCCCGCCACCACAAGTCGTTTCAAACCGGTCACACCAAGTGCTGCCATTGATTTTTTGACCAGCACGTCCACAATCGCCGCCTGGGTCGAGGCGGCCAAATCGGCCAGCACATGGGTCGGTAAGGCCTCGACGTCACAGCCCTGTGCCATGGCGAGTTTTTTGGCCTGCACCATCACCGCCGTCTTTAGTCCGGCAAAAGAAAAGTCCAGGTTATCGCTGTGCAGCAGCGGTCGCGGCAACTTGAACGCCATCGGGTCACCTTTTTCCGCCAGCCTGGAAAGCGCTGGTCCGCCCGGGTAAGCCATCCCCAGCAACTTGGCCGACTTGTCAAACGCCTCGCCGGCCGCGTCGTCTATGGTTTCTCCCAGGATCTCGTAGTGCCCCACCCTGTCCACGCGCATCAGTTGGGTATGCCCGCCCGATACCAGCAAGGCGACGAACGGAAACTCGGGCGGGTCCGCGCTCAGAAACGGCGACAACAAGTGCCCTTCCAGGTGGTGCACGCCCAGCACGGGTTTCTGCAGCGCAGCACCCAATGCACAAGCCACGCCCGCCCCTACCAGCAACGCGCCCGCCAGACCGGGGCCACGGGTAAAAGCCACGACATCCACATCCTGCAGAGTTTTATCAGCGGCTTGCAACACCTCACGGGTCAGCGGCAAGACACGTCGGATATGGTCGCGGCTCGCCAGTTCAGGCACCACGCCACCATAAGCCTGATGCATCTCGATCTGGCTGTACAAAGCATGGGCCAGCAACTCCGGCAGGCCTTGGCCACTGACACGCACCAAGGCCACCCCTGTTTCGTCACAGGAGGATTCGAATCCCAACACGCAATAATCTTTTGCCATAACGGCCAAGTTTAGGCGATCAAAATTTCAGGCCCAGCCCCGCCAGATAGGTCCGAATGGCTCTTTGCGACACCGACACCAAGCTGAAACTGGAGGGGTCCAGCATCCAGGTATGAATCAGGCCAACCATCAGCGCGTGCAAACCGTGCGCAGCCGTATCCGCGGGTACAAGCAACCTCACCGCACGCCTGACGGCTGCGTCCTCCAGACTGCGCTGCATCTGACGCGTGCCTTCCGCATAACACTGCACGTGCCTCTGTTTGACAGCCAGCAACTCGTCAACATATTCCACCTTCAGGGTGGCCACTTCAAAAATGGCGCGCGTGCGCGCGTCCGATTCAATGCTGTGCATCGTCTGCAACACGGCGCACTCCAATTCAATGAGCGTGTCCTGCCCGGGGTCATGTCCCATCTGACACATGGCCTGCTCCATGGGCAAAACGGCACTGTCCATCATGGCGTTGAATAACTCGGCCTTGTTCTTGAAATGCCAGTAAATCGCCCCGCGTGTCACCCCTGCCGCTTGCGCTATGTCTTGCAGTGACGTGCGCGACACCCCTTTTTCTGCAAACACGCGCTGCGCCGCCTCCAGCAACTGGTGACGGGTTTCTTCAGCTTCTTCTTTGGTGCGGCGGACCATGAACGTGTATGTGTCTACTTGTGGGGCTATCAATTTACATTCATGATTGTATGTATACTTCTGCAAGAATCAACGTCAAATTTTCAACCCTGCTGATGCCGCTCTCAAGAGCGGTCTTTTTTTCCAGGAATCCCGCCATGTTGTTGTCCCGCACTCCCCGGGCTTGCCCAAGCCCATCCTCCTCCCACAAGCACCTGTGGACACCCGCTGCATTGGCTTTAACCCTGATGTTGCAGGCCTGTGGTCAAGGCAATGCGCCTGCTGCCGGTGCCGGTGGCGCGGTTGGCAAACCACCGCTGGCCGAAGTGGGCGTGATCATCGTGAAACTGTCTGATGTGGGCTTGGTTACTGAACTGCCAGGCAGGCTCGAGGCCTCGCGGGTGGCGCAAGTGCGAGCGCGGGCCGCAGGCATTGTGCAGAAGCGCCTGTTTGTTGAAGGCAGTCAGGTGCAAGCGGGCCAGTCACTGTTCCAGATTGACGCCAGTCCCTACCAGGCCACATTGGCTAGCGCGCTCGCGTCCCTGGCCAAGGCAGAGGCCAACCAGACCCAGGCCGCGGCTCTGGCAGATCGCTTCAAACCTCTGATCGAAGCCAAAGCCATCAGCCAGCAGGAATTTGTCAACGCCCAAGCCGCCCAAAAGCAGGCGGATGCCGACGTGGCCGTGGCGCGTGCCGCGGTGCAAACCGCGCGCATCAACCTGGGCTACGCCGCCATCACCGCCCCCATCAGCGGACGCATAGGCCGTGCCCTCGTCACCGAAGGCGCGTTGGTGGGTCAGGGTGAAGCCACCCCGATGGCCGTGATTCAGCAAATCGACCCGATGTATGTCAACTTTACCCAGTCGGCCGCGGAAGTGATGACTTTGCGCCGTCAACTGGAATCCGGCCAATTCAAACGCGCCGGCAGTCAGGCTGCCAGCGTCCGCCTGGTGCTGGAAGACGGTTCCGAATACGCCAAGTCGGGCAAACTGCTGTTTTCCGACCTGACGGTGGATACCACCAGTGGCCAGATCACCTTGCGCGCCGACGTGCCCAACCCCGGCGGTACCCTGCTGCCAGGCCTGTTTGTCCGGGTGCGCCTGGAACAGGCGCAAGCCAGCAGCGCCATCACCCTGCCCCAACAAGCCGTGACACGTTCCCCCCAAGGTGACTCGGTCATGGTGGTTGCCGCCGATGGCAAAGTGGCACCACGACAGGTCAAGGTGGGAGCCCAGCAGCGTGGCCAATGGGTGATCCTGGTGGTTTCCAGAAACTCCGTGGTGATGCGCCTGTAAAACCGGTGCCGTGGCAAGCCCCGGGCAGTGCGCCCGTCAAGGCGGCCAGCGCGGCTTCGGCCTCGGCAGCACCGGCAAGCGCGGCTGCAAGCGTGGCACGCTAAGGAGCTTTTCACATGGCTAAATTTTTTATCGACCGGCCTATTTTTGCGTGGGTCATTGCACTGTTCATCGTTGTGCTGGGCTCGGTCGCCATCACCCAATTGCCGATTGCCCAGTACCCACCGGTGGCGCCGCCATCAATCGTGATCTCGGCGACCTACCCAGGCGCCTCGGCCCAGACACTCGAAAACAGCGTGTTATCGATCATCGAGCAAGAAATGAATGGCTCGCCCGGCCTGATCTACATGGAATCGGTCTCCCAGGCCAGTGGTGCAGGCAGCATCACGCTGAGCTTCGAACCCGGCACCAACCCCGATCTGGCCCAGGTCGATGTACAAAACCGGCTGTCGCGCGCCGCGCCCCGTCTGCCATCGGCGGTGACCCAGCAGGGCGTGCGCGTGGACAAGGCACGCAACAATTTTTTGCTTTTTGCGATTCTTTCCTCGGATGATCCAGCACTGGATCCGGTGGCCCTGGGTGACTACGCATCGCGCAGCATTGTCCCGGAGCTGCAACGTCTGCCAGGCGTCGGCCAGGTGCAATTGTTCGGCACCGAGCGCGCCATGCGG
>JBEGLK010000126.1:0-6036 GCA_041183605.1 Pseudomonadota bacterium | reverse complement strand
GCCGGGCAGGTGAAGTCGGCGCTCGCTGCCGCGCAGGTGGCCGCGATGGATATTGCGGCGGCGCTGGAGCCGTTTGATGACGAGGCACGCTTCCTGATCGGGCGGCGATGACCTGGGGCTTCTGATCTATGGCCATGCCAAGGGGGCCATGTGGTATGGCTCGCGCCTGTCTATCGAGCAGGCGCGCGCATTGGCGCCGTTCAACAGCGCCACCAGCCTGCAGGTCACCGTGTCGGTGCTGTCGGGCATGAGTGTGACCGAGTTGTCGCAGGCGGTGACCCTGCAAGAAGGCGGTCGCCTGATCAAGGTGCCCGGCATCGGCAAGAAAACCGCCGAGCGCCTGCTGCTGGAGCTCAAGGGCAAGCTTGGGCCTGACATCGGTGTGGCCAGCAGTGTGGCCAGCGATGCGCAGGGCGATATTTTGCAGGCGCTGCTGGCGCTGGGCTACAGCGACAAGGAAGCTGCCGCCGCCCTCAAGGCGCTGCCGAAAGACATTGGTGTCAGCGACGGCATCAAGCTGGCGCTCAAGGCCCTGGCGAAGTAGTTGACAAGCTCCGCGACAATGGCGGCCTGAATGGCATTCCGGCGTATTTCCAGTTCAACCCCCTGATAGGATATTTCGATGAAAAAAATTGGTCTTCCATCCCTGCGTTTCACCCTGACCGCCACGCTGCTTTGCCTGGCAGGCTCGACCATGGCCGCCGACAAGGTCAAGGTGGGCATGCTGAGCACCTTGTCCGGCCCCGGCGCGGCTTTGGGCATAGACATTCGCGACGGCTTCAACCTGGCTGTGAAACATGGCAACGGCAAGTTCGGCGGTCTGCCAGTCGAGGTGATCGTGGCCGACGACCAGGCCAAGCCCGATGCGGCACGCCAGACGGCCGACCGCTTGGTGAAGCAGGACAAGGTCGACTTCATGACCGGCGTGGTGTTTTCCAACGTGATGCTGGCCGTGGGCAAGCCGATTTTTGATACCAAGACCTTCTACGTCAGCGCCAACGCCGGCCCGTCACAGTACGCGGGCGCCGAGTGCAACCCGTATTTTTTCAGTGCCTCCTACCAGAACGACAACATGCACGAGGCGGTCGGCAAGACGGTGCAGGACAAAGGATTCAAGAAAGTCGCCCTGCTGGCGCCCGACTATCCCGCGGGCAAGGACGCGCTGGCGGGTTTCAAGCGCTTTTTCAAGGGCCAGGTAGCCATGGAGGCTTACACCCCGCTGAGCCAGCTGGATTACGGCGCAGAGTTGTCCAAAATGCGCGCCTCGGGCGCCGATGCGGTCTACATCTTTTTGCCGGGTGGTCTGGGCATCAACTTCATCAAGCAGTTTGTCGGTGCCGGTTTGTCCAAAAACATGACGCTGTTCGGGCCCGGTTTTTCGGGTGATGAAGACGTGATTCGTGCTGTGGGTGAACCCATGCTGGGCATGTTCAACACCTCGCAGTGGGGCCATGACATGCAAAACCCGGCCAACAAGCGTTTTGTGGCCGACTTCCAGAAAGACTACGGCCGCCTGCCCACGCTGTACGCGGCGCAGGGCTACGACGCCGCGCGCCTGATGGATGCCGCGGTGCGTGAAGTCAAGGGTAACCTGAGCGACAAGGCCGCGCTGCGCAAGGCCATCGCGGCTGCCAAATTTGATTCAGTGCGAGGCGGTTTCAAGTTCAACAGCAACGGTTTCCCGATTCAGGATTACTACCTGCGCGTGATCACCAAGGACGCCCAGGGCCGCATCACCAACCGCACGCTCGGCACGGTGTTCAAGAACCATGCCGATGCCTACGTGGACCAGTGCAAGATGCCCGCGATCTGATTGGAATCGTGCGGTTTTCCCCTGTGTCGGCTGTCATTGCGAACGAAGTGCGGCAATCCATGACCTCGGACTGCATGGACTGCCGCGCTACGCTCGCAGTGACGAAGTCTCTTTCACGGTCCGTGAGCGGAATCGGGCTGGATTCGGACGACTCGCGATGACGATTCGACCCCATTTGTCATGACTGGCATTCTGCTTCTGGAGCAGTCGCTCAACGGACTGCAGTTTGGGCTGATGCTGTTTTTGCTGGCCGCCGGCCTGACGCTGGTGTTCGGCATCATGGACATGATCAACCTGGCGCATGGCTCGATCTACATGATCGGGGCTTACCTGATTGCCAGCATCGCGCAGGCCAGTGGCTCGTTCTGGACCGGCCTGGCGCTCGGCATCACCGCCACCGCGGTGATCGGCGCTTTGCTGGAGCTGACCGTGTTGCGCCGCCTGTACCAGCGCGACCACCTGTCGCAGGTGCTGGGCACCTTTGCCATTCTGCTGATGAGCAACGAAGTCGTGCGCATGGTCTGGGGCGCGCAACCCATTGAATTGAATCCGCCTGCCGCCCTGGCGGGTCCGGTGGAGCTGCTGCCGGGCTTCAGTTACCCGGCCTACCGCCTGGCCATCATCGCCGTGGGCCTGGCCGCCGCAGGTCTGCTTTACCTGCTGGTGACGCGCACCCGGCTGGGCATGCAGGTGCGCGCCGGGGCCTCGAACCGCGAGATGGCGCTGGCCATGGGGGTAGATGTGCGCCGGCTGTTCACGCTGGTGTTTGCCTTTGGCGCCGGGCTGTGTGCGCTGGCTGGCGGCATGCTCGGGCCGCTGCTGGCGGTGCAGGTCGGCATGGGTGAGAGCATCCTGATCCTGGCTTTTGTGGTGATCGTGATCGGCGGCATCGGCTCGATCCGCGGGGCCTTGCTCGGTGCCCTGCTGGTGGGGGTGGTGGACACCGCCGGGCGCACCTTGATTCCCTATGTCTTTGAGCGTGTCCTGGGTCCGGCGGTGGCAGCCAATGCGGGGCCGGCTGTTGCCGCGATCCTGATTTATGTGTTGATGGCCGCGGTCCTGTTCTTCAAGCCGCGAGGCCTGTTTCCTGCCCATGGCTGAAGTCGATTCCAAACCGGGTCTGCTCGACCATCCACTGTACTGGCGCTCCGGCCTGGTGCTGCTGATGGCACTGGTGTTGTTGCCCGAAGTGACGCAGGCGATCGGGCAAGACTTTTATATTGGTGTGGCCAGCCGCATCCTGATTTTTGCGCTGGCCGCCACCAGCCTGAACCTGATCCTGGGTTTTGGTGGCATGGTCAGTTTTGGTCATGCCGCGTTTGTGGGTGTGGGCGCCTATGCCGCGGGCATCCTGATGCAAAACGGCGTGCCTTCGGCCTGGCTGGCGCTGCTGGTGGCCTTTGTGGCGGCCGCCGCACTGGCCTGGCTGATCGGCGCCATCAGCTTGCGCACCCGGGGTGTCTACTTCATCATGATCACGCTGGCCTTTGCCCAGATGTTGTACTACCTGATGGTCTCGCTCAAGACTTATGGCGGCGACGATGGCCTGTCGCTGAGTCGCCGCTTTGACCTCGGGCTGGGGCTGGACCTGAGTCAGAACGCCAATTTTTATTATCTGGTGCTGGCCCTCGCCGTGGCGGTGTTCCTGGGGGTGCATCGTCTGCTGAATTCCCGCTTTGGCCACGCCTTGCAGGCGATGCGCGAAAACGAGACCCGTATGGAAGCCATTGGTTTCCCGGTCTACCGTTTCAAGCTGGTGGCCTTTGTGCTGGCGGGTGCACTCGCCGGGCTCGCCGGAGTGTTGCTGGCCCATCAAGGTGGTTTTGTCAGCCCGTCCATGATGCAGTGGAGCGAGTCTGGCATGTTGATGGTGATGGTGATTCTGGGCGGCGTTGGCCATTTGTATGGCGGACTGGTCGGCGCCGTGGTGTTCCTGCTGCTCGAAGAACTGCTGAGCAGCTACACCATCCACTGGCAGCTGGGCCTGGGCGCTGTGCTGCTGGCCGTGGTGTTGCTGGCGCCGAACGGTCTGCTGAGCCTGCGCCGCAGAAGGGCATCGCCATGAGCCACAGCACCCTGTTACAGGTCGATGGCCTGGTCAAGTCTTATGGCGGCTTGCGCGCCACCGACTACGCCAGCCTGAGCGTGCAGGCCGGCGAGATCCATGCCTTGATCGGTCCCAACGGCGCCGGCAAAACCACCCTGATCCATTTGATCTCGGGCGCCCTGGCCCCCAGCGCCGGGCGCATCCATTTTGACGGCATGGACGTGACCCACATGCCGATACACACACGCGTGGCGCACGGACTGGCGCGTTCGTTCCAGATCACCAGCATCTTTCAGCGCCTGTCGGTGCTCGACAACCTGGCGCTGGCGGTGCAGGCTCACGCGGGCCAGAGCCTGAAATTCTGGCGCCCGGCGCGTCGCGATGCCGAGCGTTACGCGCTGGCGGCCGAAGTTGCGCAACGGGTCGGCCTCGCGCGGCACACCCAGCAACTCGCCGGTGCGCTGTCGCATGGTGAGCAACGCCAGCTCGAGCTTGGTCTGGCCTTGGCCACACGGCCCAAATTGCTGCTGCTCGACGAACCCATGGCCGGCATGGGACCGGATGAGTCCGAGCGCATGCTGGGGCTGTTGCAAAGCCTGCGCGGTGAGACCACGCTGTTGCTGGTGGAACATGACATGAACGCGGTGTTCCGGCTGGCGGACCGCATCTCGACGCTGGTGTCTGGCCGAGTCATTGCCTGCGGCACGCCCGAGGAAATCCGCCAGCATCCCGAGGTGCGGCTGGCCTATCTGGGCGACGACGAGGAAGCCACGGCATGAGCGCCCTGCTTGAAGTCGAGCACCTGCAGACCGCTTACGGCGCCAGCCAGGTCCTGTTCGACGTCGGTTTTTCGGTCCAGCCCGGTGAAGTTGCCACGCTGCTGGGGCGCAACGGCATGGGCAAAACCACCACGGTGCGCTCCATTTTGGGCCTGACACCGGCGCGCAGCGGCAGTGTGCGTTTTCGCGGCGAGCGCATCGATGGCCTCACACCCGACCGCATTGCACGCATGGGACTGGCGCTGGTGCCCGAAGGCAGGCAGATTTTTCCGAATCTGTCGGTCAAGGAAAACCTGCTGGCTTTTGCGGCCAACCGCAATGAGGCTTCCGACCCGTGGACGCTGGAGTCGGTCTTCGATTTGTTCCCGCGCCTGGCCGAACGTGTGCGCCATATGGGCAATGAACTCTCGGGCGGCGAGCAGCAAATGCTGGCGATTGGCCGCGCCCTCATGACCAACCCCTATCTTCTGATTCTGGACGAGGCCACCGAGGGTCTGGCGCCGCTGGTGCGCGAGGACATCTGGCAATGCCTGCACCAGTTGAGCAGCCGCGGCCAGACCATTCTGGTGATCGACAAATACGTGCAGCGCCTGATCAAGCTTGCGCATCACCACAGCATTCTGGAGCGCGGCCAGGTAGTGTGGCAGGGCAACTCGGAACAGCTGGCGGCCGAACCCGGCCTGTGGCAGCGTTATATTGGCGTGTAAATTCTCTCCAGTGAGCTTCGAGACATGACGACCCTGTACCGTGAATTTGAAACCCAGGCGCAAATTGACGCACAGTACAACACGACGGTCCATCTGACCGATCCTGCCGCGCCGGGCAAACACTATGTGGTGCGCTCGGCGCTGGCCCGGCAGACTTTGCGTTGTGTGCTGGATGTACCTTATGGCCCGACGCTGGCCGAGACCCTCGACATCTTCCCGGCGGAAGTGCCCAATGCGCCGGTCTTTGTGTTCCTGCACGGCGGTTACTGGCGCGCACTCTCGAGCAAGGAATTCAGTTGTGTGGCGCTGGGCCTGCAGCCGCTGGGCATCACCACCGTGGTGGTCAACTATGCCTTGTGCCCGACGGTGTCGCTCGACGAAATCACGCGCCAGGCGCGCGCTGCGGTGGCTTGGACACAGCGCAACATCGGGGTGTACGGCGGTGACCAAGCGCGCATCGCCTTGGGCGGCCATTCAGCCGGTGCCCATCTGACCGCCATGTGTTTGCAAACGCGCTGGGTCGAGGACTACGGCCTGCCCGCGGACCCGCTGGCAGCGGCGGTGCTGGTCAGTGGCATCTATGACATTGCACCGCTGCGTTACAGCTACTTGCAGCCCATGATCCAGCTCGATGAGGGCATCATCCGGCGCAATTCACCGATGTTTGGGGTGCGGTCCTGCAAGACGCCG
>JBEGLK010000125.1:0-6054 GCA_041183605.1 Pseudomonadota bacterium | reverse complement strand
CGGGCGCTGCATGATGCCGCGCTCGGCGGGCTCGGCCGCCAGCGCCAGGCCGGGCAGGCCGTCGGTGACCAGGTTGACCCACAGGATGTGGATCGGCAATAAGGGGATGGGCAGAAAAACCAGTGGCGCCAGAAACAGGGTCCAGATTTCGCCAGAGTTCCCGGTCATGGCGTAACGCACGAACTTGCGGATGTTGTCGTAGATGCGCCGGCCTTCGCGCACCGCGGCCACGATGGTGGCAAAGTTGTCGTCGAGCAGCACCATGCTGGCGGCCTCGCGCGCCACGTCGGTGCCACCTTTGCCCATGGCCACACCGATGTCGGCGCGTTTGAGGGCCGGTGCGTCGTTCACGCCATCACCGGTCATGGCCACGATCTCACCGTTTTCCTGCAAGGCCTCCACAATGCGGATTTTTTGCGCTGGATCGACCCGGGCATAAACCCGCACCTCAGCTACCCGCGACCGCAGCGCGGCATCGTCGAGTGCCGCCAGATCCTGACCGGTCAGTACCGGGGCCCGGGCGTCGTCCACGATACCCAGCCGCTGGGCAATGGCGCGCGCCGTGGCCGGATGGTCGCCTGTGATCATGATCGGCGTGATGCCGGCGCTGATGCAGTCCCGCACCGCGGCCTCAGCCTCGGCGCGCGGTGGGTCAATCAGGGCGATCAGGCCGAGAAATTGCAGCTGCTGCTCGACGTCCGCAGTCTTGAGCGGGTCAGCCACAGTTGCGTGTTCACGCCGCGCCAGCGCCAGCACACGCCAGCCTTTTGCAGCCATATCATCGGCTTGGTTGATGACCATTTGAGCGTCAAGCGGCCCTGCGCCATCGGTTGTCCATTGTGATGCGCAGCAAGGCAGCACCGATTCCGGCGCGCCTTTGGTATAGGCGACAAAACCTGCCTGACCAGCATGCAGGGTGGTCATGCGTTTGCGTTCGGAATCAAAAGGCAGCTCCTTGATTCGCGGTGACTGGGCATCGAGTGCCGCCTTGTTCATGCCTGCCGACTGTGCCGCCATGACCAGCGCAGTCTCGGTGGGGTCACCTTGCCAGTGGGGTGTTGAGCTGCTGCCGCCGTTTTGGTGGACGTCATTGCAGAGTGCAGCCGCGCGCAGGGTTTCGAGCAGTACCGGCCCGGCGCTTGGCTCGCCCGGCGCCCAGACTTGCTGATTGGCCCAGACCAGTTCGGCGTGCATCTTGTTTTGTGTCAGCGTGCCGGTTTTGTCCGAACAAATGGTGTTGACCGAGCCGAGCGTTTCCACCGACGGCAAACGCCGCACCAGCGCGTTGACCGCCACCATGCGCCGCGCACCCAAGGCCAACAACACCGAGACCACGGCTGGCAGCGCCTCCGGAATGGCTGCCACCGCCAGACTGATGGCCGTGAGTGCCATCAGCATGGCCTGTTCACCGCGCCAGATGCCCGCCACAAAAATCACGACACAAATGCCAATGACCACCAGCGCCAGCCGTTTGCCAAAAGCCGCGAGTCGCCGCTGCAAGGGGGTGGTGCGGTCTTCTGGGTCGAGCAGCTGAGCAACTTTGCCGAGTTCGGTATTGGAGCCCGTGGCCACCACCAGGCCACGGGCACGGCCATGGGTGGCGGTGGTGCCCTTGAAAGCCATGTTGAGGCGGTCGCCGAGGGCACTGTCAGCCGCATCAGGCAATGCTGCCGTGTGTTTGGCCACGGTGACCGACTCACCAGTGAGTGCAGACTCGTCCACATGTAATTGCGCCGTGTGGATCAAGCGCAGGTCGGCCGGCACCTTGTTGCCAGCCTCCAGCAGCACAATGTCGCCCGGCACCAGCGTGTGTGCCGGCACTTCCTGGCGTTCGCTGCTGCGCAGCACGAAGGCTTGGGCGGCGGCAAGCTGTTTGAGTGCTGCCATGGCCTGGTCGGCGCGCCAACTTTGCATGAAACCAATCACGGCGTTGATCAGCACGATGACCAGAATGGCCACCGCGTCAATCAGGTCGCCAATGACGCCCGACACGATTGCAGCGGCCAGCAGCACCAAGACCATGAAGTCGGTGAATTGGGCTGCCAGCATGGCCAGCCGGCCGCGTTGCGGCGCGCCGGGTAATTCGTTGGGTCCATGCAATTCCAGACGCCGCTCCACCTCGGCGGTATGCAGTCCCTGTTCGGGATCGACCGAGTGTTCTGCGGTGAGCTCGTGCACCTCGCGCTGGTGCCAGCCGCGGGGGGCAGGAGGCTCGGTCAGAGGTGTCTGAGTGGTCGTATTGATGGCAGTCATACCTGTGCACTGCAACACGCCCCGAACGTCGTGACGGTCCTGGTGTTTTATTGCTGGTTTAGTGTGCCGGCGTGGTCAATATGTCGTGTTGCGTTTGCGCAAGAATTGTCGCGCCCGATGGGCAAAAAGGCTGTAATGGCCATCAAAAGGGTGGACCTTGGTGCACATGATTTGTTATATGCTGATATTTGTAAGCATAAAATGACGTTTCGTTGGCTTCATCAATCAAATCGAAATTCGGGTTACCTGCACGGTGCTACATTTGGCCCGTGCCAAGGTCTTGCAGTTTATTCATAATATTAAAACCATGACCCAAGCGATTTGGACTCTTGTAGAAAACTCGGGCTCACTGACCGAGCGTCTGTCGACCTTGCACGACCATTTGTTGCAGTCCGTTCCGGGCGTGGATCGCATTGCCTGCGCCCTGTACGACGCCGACCGGGACCGGCTCAAGACCTTCATCAACAGCACACGGGTCGGTCAGGCCATTTCTGGCTACGAGTACCGGCTGGCAGACAGTCTCTCGTTAAGCAAGTTAGCCGAAAGTGGCCAGTTTCGCGTGCTGGACGAAATTGCCGTGGTGTTGGGGTCAGATACCGACCATTCCCGCTGGCTGAAGGAGCAGGGGTATCGCTCTTCTTTCACAGTTCCTATTTACGACCAGGGCAAACTGCTGGGCTTCATCTTTTTTGACTCCATGCAGCCAGCCGCTTTCAAGCCTGAAGTTCAGCGTGATCTGGTGCTCTACACCACCCTGATCACCATGGCGATCACCAATGAAATGGCGGCCGTGCGGATGGTTATCGAGTCGGCGCGGGTGGCGCGCGAGTTGACTGAAATGCGAGATTTTGAGACCGGGACGCACTTGGAGCGCATGGGACGCTACTCGCGCATCATCGCCCGCCACGTCGCACCCTTACGTGGCCTCAATGATGAATTTGTTGAAAGTGTGTACCTTTTTGCGCCCTTGCATGACATTGGCAAGATCAGCATTCCGGACCGTATTTTGCTCAAGCCAGGCAAACTTGATGCTCAGGAGCGCGTCATCATGGAAACCCATGTTCACAAGGGCATGGAAATCATCGAGCGCATCATCGGTCGCAACGGACTGAATCACTTTCCCGACTCACAAACGCTGAAAAACATCGTGTTGTGCCATCACGAGTACCTGGATGGATCGGGCTATCCCCATGGTCTCGACGGCGACCAAATCCCACTGGAGGCCCGCATTGTGGCCGTGGCCGATATTTTTGATGCGCTCACAGCCCAGCGACCCTACAAAAAAGAATGGGCGCTTGACAATGCCTTCGTCGAGTTGGAACGCCTGGCCAGCCTGGGCAAGCTGGATCCGGACTGCGTTGCCGCGCTGCGTATCAATGCCCAAGAGGTGTTTGAAGTGCTGCGCCGTTACGTGGACTCAGACGCTGAGCAGGGTGGCACGGTCACTCCCTAAATTACCCCGTCAAACATCATGACGCTGACGGCGTCACCCACTGCCACGTTGCCCTGCGCATGGTGCAGCACAATCAGGCCGTTGGCCTGGACCATGGAGCTGAGCACGCCAGAACCCTGATTGCCGGTGGTTTTTACCTGTAACGAACCATCTGATCCCGTGCTGACGATGCCACGCTGGTACTCGGTGCGCCCGGGTTTTTTTCGGATGGCTTCCGTGCTTTGGGCCTTGAGTAATGGAGGTGCCTCCCGAGTATTTCCCATCATGCGCTGCAGGGCAGGGCGTACAAAGGCCAGAAAAGTCACCATCACGGCCACCGGGTTGCCGGGCAGGCCGAACAAAATGGTGGGTTTTGGGTTCAGGATCCGACCCACGGCCATCGGCCTTCCGGGGCGCATGGCGATCTTCCAGAAAGCCACATCACCAAGCTTTTTCATCATGGCCTTGGTGAAGTCAGCCTCACCCACGCTCACACCGCCACTGGTGATGATGGCATCGGCCTGCGATGCCGCCCGCACAAACGCGGCCTCCAGCGCCTCGGGCTGGTCGCGCACCACACCCATGTCGATGACCTCGCAGCCCAGTTTACTCAGCAGGCCAAACACGGTGTAGCGGTTGCTGTCATACACCGCACCCTCACGCGGTGCATCGCCCAGGCTCAGGATCTCGTCACCGGTAGAAAAATAGGCCACCTTGAGACGGCGCAACACCGGTACCGAATGGATGCCCAGGCTGGCAATCAGTCCCAGTGCGGCAGGACCAAGCCGTTCACCCTGATGCAGCGCCGATTGACCCTGCATCAGATCTTCGCCGAGGTGGCGGCGGTTGTCGCCGCGTTGCAGCACTTGTTTGGGAACGGTGATCTGCTTGTCGTTCAGTGTGGCCAGTTCTTGCGGCACCACGGTGTCCAGCCCCGATGGCATGATGGCGCCAGTCATGATCTTGACGCATTCGCCGCGCTGCACCGGGCCGGTCCAGGCCTTGCCAGCCAACGCAGTGCCAACAATTTTCAGTTGCAAGTCCGCATCGGGTGTGAGCTGGGTGCCGTCAAAGGCGTAACCGTCCATGGCCGAGTTGTCGTGCGGTGGCACGCTGATGGGGCTGATGATGTCTTGCGCCAGAACTCGCCCCAGCGCGTCAAAAATGGCCACATTTTCCGATGGGGTGACAGGCTCAACCAGGTTGGCCAAAAATTGATGGACCATGTCGGCACTGAGTGCCTGCGGGTCGTAACCAGCGAGTTCACTTGCAATTTGCTCCAGCGTTTTCATGCGGCACGGCTTTCCAGTTGTTGCAACTCGGCCAGGGTGTTGGCGTTGAAAAAGGCTTCCCGGTCATCACCGGGTTGATCAAAGGCCACGATGGCCGTGTGATGCTGTTCGGTCCATGCGCTGATTTTCCGGCCACCATCCTGCGTAAAACGCATCAGGCTTTCCCGCAGTCCGGACCTGAGCAGGCAAAACACCGGCTGTCGGCGCAACTGCATGTGACCGTCTGGACCTGCCTCGGGCGCTGCGGCCATGGCAATGTCGGCATTTTCGGTTTCCAGCGCCACCGCCAAGCGCTGCGCCAGGTCCAGCGGCAGCAAAGGGGTGTCGCAGGGCACAGTCAGTAAATAAGGGCTTGTGCAGTGGGTCAGCCCGGTCAGAAAACCCGCCAGCGGACCTGCATAACCCGTCAGCACATCTGACCAGACCGGGACGCCAAACGCTTCGTAGTCGGCCAGGTTGCGGTTGGCGCTGATCATGATCCCAGCCACGGCGCCACCTGTTTGCAGGCGCTTCAGGGTGTGCAGGGCCAGTGGCAGGTCCCGGAAGGTTTGCAAGCCCTTGTCAACACCCCCCATGCGCGCACCTTGCCCGCCGGCCAGGATCAAGGCGGTGATGTCAGCAGGACGAATCAAGTTATCCTCCGATGTAACTCATTTCTACTCTCTTGACCGGCGCGCCGGTGTCAAAGGGCATGTTGCTGCGCTGTTCGGAGTAATTGTCATCCCTTCCTTGCCAGATGTGGCCAATGGCGCTGGCCAGGTCGGCTTCGGAGGCCTGGCCGCGGATCAGGCTGCGCAGGTCGTAACCCTGCGATGCAAACAGGCACAGGTAGAGCTGTCCTTCGGTTGACAAACGGGCGCGGTTGCACTCGCCGCAAAACGCCTGGGTCACGCTGCTGATCACACCAATTTCACCCGCCGCCTTGTCGTGCCTGCCTTGCGCGTCGGCATAACCCCAGCGCTCGGCGGTTTCACCCGGGCTGGAGGGGTCAAGCTGCACCAGCGGCAGTTCGGACTGGATCAGGCGGACCACCTCGCTGGAGGGCATGACCTCGTCCATGCGCCAGCCATTGGTGGC
>JBEGLK010000124.1:0-10566 GCA_041183605.1 Pseudomonadota bacterium | reverse complement strand
CCGCATTGAGGGTGGCGTCGGCGCCGAATGATTTGGCAAGCTCAAGCCGCTTCTCGTCGATATCGACAGCGATGACACGGGCACCGCGCGCAGCCGCCAGCAGGGTGGCTGACAAACCGACCGGACCCTGACCAAAAACGGCAATGGTTTCGGACCCCGTCATCTGCAGACGTTGCAATGCACCCCATGCTGTTCCGGTGCCGCAGGAAATGGCAGCACCAGCCTCGAAACTCAGGCTCTCATGCAGAGGAATCAAGGTGCTGGCTGGCACCTTCATGTACGGCGCGTGGCCCCCATGGTCATGCGAGCTGTAAACAATGCGTGTGGCCGGAGCGCACAGCTGCGGCCAACCCGTGCGGCAATGGGCGCAGGTCATGCAGCCATGGTAATGGTGGACCATGACACGGTCGCCAACTTTTGCGACCTGCGCCGCCACACCGGCACCAACCGCAACCACCACCCCGCAGGGTTCGTGTCCGCCGATCACGCGCTGCTGGATCGTGGCTTCGGGGTTGTGTGGCGCACGGTAGTAGTGCAAGTCGCTGCCGCACATGCCTGAGGCCTTGATCGCCAGCACCACCTCGCCAACCCCGGGGGTGGGATCTGGCACATCCAGCAGACCCAGTTTCCTGTCGCCCAGAAATACGATACCCTTCATGAAAGTCTTCCTTTTTGATATTTGAAAATCAAGACCACCCTGGTACTGACAATCTGCAGGGTGCCACCCTGCTCAGGTGCCGAGGTAGGCCTTCTGAACTTCCTCACTTTGTGCGAGTTCCTTGGCATCTCCCTCGGCGATCACCGAGCCACCCTCCAGGATGTAGGCGCGGTTCGCAATTTCCAAGGCTATTTCCGCATTTTGCTCGATCAGCAAAATATCAACCCCACCTTTGGAGATGTCAAGAATGAGCCCGGCAATGCGCTCAACCATGTGCGGACTCAGACCAATCGTCGGTTCATCCAGCAACAGGACCTTGGGGTCACTCATCAAGGCGCGCGCCACCGCAACCATTTGTTGCTGCCCCCCACTAAAGGTCCCGGCGATGGTCGAAAGTCGGTCTTTCAAGTCGGGAAACAAATTCAGGACCCGCTCCATATTGCGATTGAACGCTGCACGGTCCTTGCAGGTGTAAGCACCCAGTTCGAGGTTTTCCATGAACGTCATGTCACTGAACAGGCGCCGCCCCTCGGGAATGATCGAAATGCCCCGCTGCACGATACGGTCCGGCGACCACCCGGTCACGTCCTCGCCAAACAGCTTGACACTGCCGGCGATGGGTTTGACCAAACCGCAGACACTCTTGATGACGGTAGATTTCCCGGCGCCATTGGCGCCGATGATGGTGACGATGGACCCGTGCGCAACCTTGATGGAAACATCGCTGATAGCGGGCACACCGCCGTAAGATGCCGACAGGCCCGAGATATCCAAAGAGTAATTTTCACTTGTCATGACGCTTGTTTCCCAGGTAGGCTGCAATGACTTTTTCGTTGGCGCGAACCTCGGTCGGTGTTCCCGTTGCCAAATGCTGGCCATGGTGCAAAACAAAGATCCGGTCACACACGGACATCACCGCCTTCATGTTGTGTTCCACCAGCAGGATGGTGGCGCCGAAATCCTTGCGAATGGTTCTGAACACATTCAGAATCGTCGCCACTTCAGTCTGATTCAGACCGGTCAGGGGTTCGTCCAGGCAGAGCAGTTTCGGCCGTGCCGCAAATGCGATCGCAATGCTGACCAGTCGCTGTATGCCATGTGGCAAGGTGCCAGCCTCGTTGTCGAGATACTGCGTCAGCCCGACAATGCTGGCGGTCTCCTCGACCCGTTTGGCGCGCTCTGCCGAACCCGCTCTGGAAAGGCCATGAACAGTGCCCAACAAGATGTTGTCGCGGACCGTCATGGTGCGCATATAGCTGCCATGCTGAAAAGTCCTGACCAAGCCCATGCGACTGATCTTGGTGGGGGACATGCCGGTGCAATCCTGACCGAACACTTCCAGCCGGCCCGCGCTGGGCTTGATGAAACCGCTGATCAGATTGAAGGTGGTGCTCTTGCCGGCCCCGTTGGGACCGATGAGACCGAGAATTTCGCCTTCATGAATGCTCAGGTTCAAGTCGGACACAGCGACCAGTCCACCGAAACGTCGGGTCAACCCGGTTGTTTTCAAAAGGAGCTTTGCTTCACTCATTTCACGGCTCCTTTGGTAACTGCAATTGCGCGCGCCAGGCGGTACTTTTTGTACCTTTGCTCCAGCATGCCATAAATGCCGTTTGGCATCAGCAACACGGCAATCACAATGGCACCGCCGTAAAAAAGCTGTTCACCAGCACCCAAGCCCAGGGCGTAACTTCCCAGCAGCACCAGCAGGACCGCACCCATGATCGCGCCAAAAATGGAACGTTCACCACCGACTTTCACATAAGCCAAGGCAAAAACCGCCAGCAGGTAGCTGAAGTCGCCCGGGCTGATCACGTTGTTCACAAAGGCCTGCAGGCTGCCGACAATGCCGGCGCAGAATGAAGAGATCGCCAGACAGGCCACTTTGTTGTAGAGCACATTGATGCCAACAGTCTTGGCGATGTTTTCGTTGTCGCGAATCGCCATAAGCACTTTGCCGAAGTCCGACTTTTCGATCGCGTAGAGTCCGAACAGCACGATGGCCACCACCGCCATCACAAACGTCGGCATCCACGGGTCCATGAAACGCGGCGGGAAGATGCCGGTCATGCCCGAGGTGCCACCGATGAACAGGGTTTTTGTGAACAGGATCCGCGCCACCTCCGCAAAGGCGAAGCTGATCAGCATGAAGTAAGGACCTTTGACCCGCAAAGTGATCAGTCCAAAAATGATGCTGACACCAGTCACGAGGATGGGCCCGATGATCAAGGCCACCGGAAATGGCCAATGCAAAATGGTGGTTGCCACGCCCGCACTGTAAGCACCGATACCCACAAACGCGGCGATGGTCATGCTGACCTCGCCGATCAGCATGACAAAACGCAGACTGGCTGCCGCGAGCGCCGCGATGGCAACCAGATTGATGAGGCTGATGGTGTAGGCATCCTTGGCCAGCAGCGTTGCCGCCACGATCGCCAGGCTGCCAACCAGCCATTGAGTCACATGAAGTTTAGCCATTTGCAAGAATTCCTTTTGGCCTGAAAAGCAGCACCACAATCACCAGAACAAAGATCGCGATCGTCGCGGTGGAGGAATCGAAGTAATAACCACCAACCGACTCCACAAAACCAATGAGCAAAGCACCCACAATGGCACCCTGGACACTGCCCAATCCGCCCACGATCACGGCAACAAAGCCCTTCATGAGGAAGTCTGCGCCCATGAACGGCGAGACAATGGTGACGGGGGCAATCAACGCACCTGCGACTGCGGCAAGGAAAGCGGCGATCATGAATCCTGACAAGGCCAGCTTGTTGTAGGGGATGCCCTGGAGCATCGCCGCTTCATGGTCCGCTGCGACTGCCCGCAGGGCCTTGCCCAGCTTGGTTGCAGCCATCGCCCAATACAGCACGGCAGTCACGACCACCGCGGTACCACACAAAACGAGGCGCTGCAAAGTGATTTTCACGTCCAGGATGGTGACCGTACCGCCAAAAATTTCGGGAACCATGCGCACTGCACCACCGAAGGTTTCCAACAAAACACCATCCAGGAACAAGGCCAGGCCCATGGTGAGAATAAAGGCACCGTCCATGTCGCGCAAAAAGAAACGCAACGCAAACTTGTAAACGAGAACGGCCAGTACCAAGGTCGCCGCTATGGCACCCAGGGAAGTCAGAAAATACGCCATCCCCACCGAGTAACCCGCAGCGATCACCTTCGGAATGAAGGCACTGATATGCACAAAATTGACCACACGCATGACACCGTACACCAGTGTCAAACCCAATGAGAACAGGATGTAAACAGCACCGATCTGCAATGCCGTGAAAAGCAGCTGAATTACGGTTTGCAAAATGGGCCTCCGATGTCAAAGTCAAAGCAAGCCGAATCTCGATGGCGCACCCTTAATGAACTCGGCGCTCTTTGACTAGGCATGCTCTTGTTGATGCAATGCATTAATTTGTCTCCTGTTAGTGGCTGACTGACCATTGGTTTTCGCACAAGTGGTGACGCGCGACAGCGCTCAGTCAGCACATCAATTGCCAAACGTCCAAAAACAACTCGCGGTGCGCGGAAGCGATTTTTTTCCAGGCATTTCGCACCGCGAGTTTTGCAATTGGCGTCAGTTTTTCTTGGGCTCGATGCGGGCCTTGGCCACGAGCTTGCCGTCGACCACCTGGCTGATGTAGACCGGCAAAATCGGAGCAATGTTGACGCCGTAAGAGGAAGGTACGGAACTTGATGCTCGACATGATCGCTGCGAGATCCTTGGGATCCACGCTACCGGCCTTCTCCATCGCCGACTTCATCATGTAAATCATGTCGTAAGCACCCATCACCGCCATACCCAGCGATTCGCCGGTGGCCTTGCGCGCCTCTTCGTTGACCTTGCGCTGGTGGTCAGATGCCATTGGGCTGTCGTAGACCATGGCGAAACCCACATAGGTGCCATTGGCAGCGTTGCCGCCCGTGGCCTTCATGCTCTCCGCACTGTTGCCATTGGTGGCGACCTTGATGCCCTTGTAGCCAGCCACTTCAAGTTCCTTGTAGATCTGACCGGCTTCGGCAGGCGACATGGAACCGACATCGACAATGTCAGGCTTCATCGCGGCAACGCGGGCCGCAACAGGCTGGAATTCTGTGGTGCCGCGCTCAATGAAGTCACTGGTGAGCACCTTGATGCCCAGCTTCTCCCAGGTTGGTTTGTAGACCGACTCCGCCTCACGACCGGAGGCATCGTTGACGTTGATGAGAGCGATCGTCTTGGCCTGCGGATGCGTATCGGTGATGTATTTGGCCATGGCCGGCATCACCTCGACCGGCGTGTTGTTCACCTGGAAGGTCAGCGGAAACTGCGGCCCCTTGCTGCTCTTGCCCCAGGAGGTGTTGAACAACATCACATTCTGACGCTCGGACAAGGATTGTGTGGCGAGAATCGCTGCGGTGCCAAAGCCATAGATAAACTTCACGTTCTCGCGGTTCATCAGGGTCTGCGCGACTTTGGTACCTTCGGAAGCGTTGAACTTGTTGTCGTAACCAACACATTCAAAGTTGTAGGTCTTGCCTTTGACCTTGACGCCACCGCCTTCCTTGACTTCCTGGGCGGCCTTTGCGCACATGAACTCGATGCCCTTGCCCCAGACTGCGCCAGCGCCTGACAGCGGGATTGAGAGGCCCATCTTGATGGTTTCCTGCGCCATGGCGCCGGTGCTCAGCATGCCTGCTGCCAGCATGGAAGCTGCCGTCACAAAGCGGATTTTGGTGTTGATGTATTGCATTTTTTGTCTCCAGATAATTATTTAATGAACAGAATACGACTGCCTTTACCCTCATGTCTGAGGTCACTCTCATTCGATACGCACGAATACCGTCTGCTAGGTCATGACTGAAATCTCCTTATCTGGACGGCCTGACTTGCGAATCAGGCTGGACGACGATGGCTGCATGCGACTGAACACTTGTCACGACCATCGTTCGTACTGTTGAACGATTGATCGTGCATGCGCTTTAAATCGTACGAAAACCAAGCAACTGCAACATCGGTGTTTACACTAACAGCAGCTCAACAGCGCGCAAGGGTCTGCTTCACTTCTTCCGGCGTGATCTTGATCTTGACCCCGGCGCGTTCATTCTGCAGCTTCATGGGTGTGCGCGAGTCATGTTCGCCCCAGCCACGCTCGCGCGCGGCATTGAATTCATCGAAGGTCGCCTGGATAAACTTCATTGGCACACCGAGTTGTTCGCCAAGTTCCAGGCCCAGTCCCAGGTCCTTGAGCGCCAGGTTCACGGTAAATGACGCAGGCTCGTAGTTGTCCTCCATGTATTTGCTCACCATGTCGAAGGTGCGCGAGCGCCCCTGGCCACCGGCACGCATGCCGTGCCACAAGGCTGCGGGCTCGACCCCGGCCTTGACCCCCATGGAGATCACCTCTGCCAACATCAGTCGCAGCGAGAACGAAGCACAGTTGTGTGCGAGCTTGGCGCTGTTGCCAGCGCCAATCACGCCGCAATACATGACTTCGTCACCAATCGCATCCAGCACTTTTTTGTACTGTTCAAAAACCTGCTTGTCTCCACCAACGTAGATCGCCAGCTTGCCGGAAGCAGCGCCCGACGGGCCGCCACTGACCGGAGCGTCAAGCAGGGCAATGCCTTTGCCGGCGAATTGCTTGCATACTTCGGCCACCAGGGTCGGCGAGTTCGTGGTCAGATCGAACCAGACGCTGCCCTTGCGCATCGTCTCCAGCAACACCTCCCCGACTGCCTTCATTTCCTTCGGTCCGGGCAGTGACGTGAACACCACATCCGCAACACGCCCGATATCGGCCACGGAGTCGGCCCAGGTCGACCCGGCTGCCAGGTGCGGCTGCGCGCTTTCCTTGCGTGCATCGAAAACAACGACGTCGTAGCCTGCCTTGCGCAGGTTGAGCGCCATGCCGGTGCCCATTCTGCCGAGTCCGATAAATCCGATTTTCATGATGGAATCCTTTCTGCTTTAAAAAATAGGGGGCAAGTGTCAAGTCACCACCTGACTCACTCGGTCTTGATGTTTCTTTCCTTGACCAGACGCGTCCAGCGCACCACGTCCTGCGCGACGAGCTTGCCGAATTCATCTGGTGTCCCCGGCGTCGGAACGGCGGCCTCGCGCGCCAGGAGTTCGCGCGTCTCTGCTTGCGCCAGAATCAAATTCAATTCCTCATTGAGTCGTTTGACGATGGCCGGTGGTGTGCGCGCCGGTGCCACGAAGCCCCACCAGAAGTCGATCTGAAAACCAGGAAAACCCGCTTCCGCAGTCGTGGGCAGCTGCGGCGCGAACGGTGTCCGCTTTGTCCCCGTCACGGCAAGGCCGCGCACCTTGCCGGCATCAATGAACTGCGACACGGTGGCAAACGATGACAGCCCGGTCTGCAACAAACCGGCCATCAGGTCGGTAAAGGCCGGCGCCATGCCTTTGTAGGGCACATGCAATAGCTGCATCTTCCCTTCGGCGGCGAACAACTCCATGCCCAGGTGGCTCATTGAACCAACACCGCTCGAGCCATAACTCACCGCTTCAGGCTTGGCACGGGCCAAGTCAACCAACTCCCGCAGTGTCTTGACAGGCGAGTCCTGGGCCACGGACACCACCAGCGGCGTGTTGCCAATCTGTCCGATCGGCACCATGTCCTTGACCGGGTCATAAGCCTGCTTCTTGCCGGTGGCCGCGTTGGTGGCATATGCCGAGGTGACGAACAGCAGGGTGTAGCCGTCCGCAGGCGCTTTCAGACCCGCCTCGAAACCAATGGCGCCGCCCGCACCACTCTTGTTGTCGATGACGATGGGTTGGCCCAGCCGTGTTGAGAGCTTGGCAGCGATGGCGCGGGCCACAATGTCCGTGCCACCACCCGGCGCATAGGGCACGATCAACCTGATCGGATGATTGGGCCAGGCCGCCTGCGCATGAACTTGCGCTGGCAACCAGCTTGCAGTGATAGACAGCGAACCCGCCAGCAACCATGCGCGGCGCGACAAGCGCATCCCAAGATTTATAGTCTCAAACAGGTTTAATTTCATATTGGTCATTCAGAAACAATGTGCGCGTCCTGGATCACCTGGCGCCAGCGCGGGACTTCGGTGCGAATCACATTCGCAAAATCTTCAGGCGAACCGGGCCGGGGTGTTGCGCCATCACGGGCCAGCAACTCGCGCGCTTCAGATGTGGTGAGAATGGTGTTGAGTTCATCGTTGATGCGCTTCAAGATGGGGGCAGGCAAACCAGGAGGCGCCAACAGGCCCCACCATGCCTCGAGGTTGTAGCCAGGCACACCTGCTTCGGCCATGGTTGGCAAATCAGGCATCAGTGCGGAACGCTGGGCGCCGGTGACTGCCAAGGCACGCATCTTGCCTGCACGTACGTGCGGCAGCGCTGCCGGCAATGACGCCACCAGCATCTGGGTGTTGCCGCCCAGAAAGTCGGTGATGGCCGGCCCAAGGCCGGTGTAGGGGACATGCAGCAACTTGATATTGGCCATCAGCGCAAACAACTCGCCACCCAAATGGTTGAAAGTTCCAACGCCCGCGGAACCGTAGCTGATGCTGCCAGGTTTCGCCTTCGCCAGCTCAATCAACTCACGCAGGTTGTTCGCCTTGACGTCATTGCCGACCACGATCATGAAGGGGCCTGCCCCCACCATGCCGACGGCCTGCAGGTCCTTCACCGGATCGTACGAAGGTTTTTTAGCGGCGGCAGCCAGCAGGGGTGCTGTCATATAAGGACTCGACTGGAACAGCAGCGTGTAGCCATCAGCAGGCTGGCTGGCGACGAGGCTGGTGCCAATGATGCCGCCAGCACCGAGCTTGTTTTCCACCACAATCGGCTGTCCGAGACGTGCGGAAAGCTTGGCTGCGGCAAAACGGGCCACGGTGTCGGTACTGGCGCCAGGCCCGAATGGCACGATCATCCTGATCGGCTTGGTGGGCCAGGCAGCCTGCGCGTGGGCAGACTGTGGCAGCAAGGCTGCCGCGACCAGGCTGGCACCGGTCGCAAGCGCGGCGCGGCGCGTCGAATTCATCGGCAGGGTCATCGTGTCTCGTGAAAAATTGGGTGTCACGGTTACTGATGGGAGAACATCGGGAACCCCGGTGCCGGCCCACGGGCCGCAAAGATCATGGCACCACCGTCACCCACCACATCGCGCGCCACAATGAGCAAATCGCGCGAACCCGGCACCAGCGCCAGGCTGGTGGACTTCAGGTACTGGTTGTTTTCACGACCCGGCAACAGGATCTGCCCGATTGGGATGCCGAAGGGGCTCAGCACCAGAATGCGTGCCTGCCAGTTCAGTGCAACGTAAGCGTTGCCAGCTGAGTCGCAGCGCATCGAATCCGGCGCCCGGCCCATAAAGGTGTAGGGCACCGACACGCCACCACGTGCCGGCACACCCGGTGCCGAGAGTTCGACACGGTGCAGGCGGTTGACACAGTATTCCGTTGCCCACACCACCTTGCCGTCAGGGCTGAGCGCCACACCGTTGGCAGCGCACATGTTCGGTATCACCGGCTTGATGGTCTTGAAATCCGGCGTCACGTAAAACAGGCCGCCCTTCGCTTCAGTGGTGGTACCCCGGAAATCAGTGAAATAAAAGCCCCCTTCGCTGTCGAACACCATGTCGTCCACCACGTAGCCCGCGCTAGGGGGCACGATGGTCTGGCGGTTGCTGCCATCGGCGTTGAGCGCGATCACGCTACCAGCGTCGAAATGTCCGGTGCTGCTGTTGACGGCACCCACAGCCGCCACAAAAATCCGACCGTCCTTGTGGATGGCAATACCCGCGGGATGCAGATTCGGCTCGGTATACACCGTGGTGAGCTTTCGATCAGGTGACAGGCGCAAAATCCGGCTGCCATAGACGTCGACAAACAACAGATTGCCCTGCCGGTCGAAGGCAGGGCCTTCCAGAGCTACATCACCGCCACCCACCCGGAAATAGGGTTCGGCAATTGCGGTGGGAAGGTCTCGCTCACCAATGGGGATAGGCGCCAGCGCGCGTGTGGCGTCGGTATAAGAAAGCGAACTGTTGGCGTCCGCCAAGTTAAGCACGGGGTCGAGCATTCGATTTTTCCTTGAACTTTTGAGCAGCGGAATGAACGCGAAACGTCATTCCCCGTGGTAATCGGCAGGCACCACATGTGTGCCAGCTTGTTTGTCCATCGTCAGGGCCACCGCGTTGACATGAACATCAGGCCCCATTTCGTCGAGACTGGTTTGATACACCTCTTTCGCCAGATTGCCAAAACGCACCGGAACACCCGTATCCGCGCCCAGCTGGCAAGCGAGCCGGACATCCTTGTGCATCAGGCCCAGCATGAAGCCTGAGGCCAGCGTGCCATTGATGATGTTGGGCATGAACTTTTCCATGAACAGGTTGCGCCCACCGCTGGCCAGGATGATGTCGACCGCAGTCTTGGGTTCAATGCCGTTCTTGACTGCAAGCGTCATGGCTTCAATGCTCAACAGGCGCTGCCCGCCTGAAAGCAGGTTGTTGGCGAGCTTGGCTACATGCCCGGTCCCGACGCCACCTGCGTGAAACAGGTTGGGGCTGATGCACTGCAGCACCGGCCGAATGCGCTCGAACTGGGCTGGCGTCGCACCGATCATGACAGGCGCATCCATCAACTGCAGGCCGCGCGCTTCAAGCTCGCTGGCCATGGCTCGGGTGGCCGTGGGGTCGCCGGTGGTCTGGTCGACAATCAGCGTGCCAGCCCTAGCTGCACCTGCGATCCCGTTCTCGCCAAAAATCACGGTACGGACATGGTCCGATGTGGGCAGGCAGACAAAAATGATGTCGCAGCGTGCGGCCAGGTCGTTCAGGCTGCTGCGTGCGCTTGAACCGAGGTCCACCATGGCCTGGACAGCGGCCGGGTTTTGATCGTGCACCAGCAGGTTGTGCTGGAGCTGAAGCCGC
>JBEGLK010000123.1:0-6076 GCA_041183605.1 Pseudomonadota bacterium | reverse complement strand
CCCAAACGTGACCTGACTGCCGTCGCCGGCGTGAGCTTCACCAACCACATCCTGCTGGTCAAATCCAATTTCCCGGCCAAGACCTTTGCAGAATTCATCGCTTACGCCAAAAAGAACCCGGGCAAGGTCAGTGTGGGCCACGCCACGTCACTGGTTCAGATGGAAATCAACGCCATCAACAAGATGGCTGGTGTAGATTTGTTGGCGGTACCCTACAAAGGCACACCAGCCACCATCACTGACGTGATTGGCGAATCCTTGAGCGCAACCCTGATGGATCCGGGCAATGCACTGCCGCAAATCAAGAGCGGACAAATGCGCGGTTTGGCCGTGACCTCGATCAAGCGCAATCCACACACGCCCGACATCCCGGCCATGTCGGAAACCCTCCCTGGCTACGATTTCCCGGCTTGGACAGCCATGGTTGGCCCCGCCGGCATGAAACGCGAGACCGTGGCCAAGATTAACGCCGCCGTGGTCAGCGCCCTCAAGCAAAAAGATGTGTTGGACAAGTTTGCCCTGGCCGCGACCAACCCCTTCATCACGACGCCTGACGAGCTCAAGGGCCTGATTGAGTCCGACATCGCCAAGTGGCTCAAGATGACCAAGGAAGCCAATATCCAGCCTGAATAAGGCAACGCGGCTTCAAGCCATGGATTGACCATTGAATAGCGCATGCAGGTGGACTCACTTGATGCGCTATTGCTTTGTCTGGGCCGGTCTCTGGCTGGGTGCCATGGCCTCCTGCCCGGCGGCAGATCCACCACCAGAATCACTCCTCTGGTTTGAGTCCGACCGGCCCACTGCACAAGCGCAACAGGCTGCCCGGATTTTGCTGAGCTCAGCCGATGAAGGTCTGACACCACGGCACTACCAAGCCGAGGAGCTGAACCAGGCCGTCACGCGCGCCAGCACAAGTCCGGCTCTGGCACCTGCAGACCGTGCCCGACTGGACGCTGCCCTGACCCGCGCCATGGAGCATTACCTTGGCGACCTGAGCCACGGGCGCGTCAATCCAAGCCAGGTCAAGGCCAATTTCTCAAGCTCTGGCGGCACCGCGATCGATGCCAGTACCTGGCTGCAACTGGCGGTGCGCGAGCAGCGCCTGGGCCAGGCCGTGGCGCAACTGGCAAGCCAGGCGCCCATGGCGGCACCGTTGCGTCAGGCACTGGCCCGGTACCGCGCGCTGCTTCAACACCCGGCCTGGCAATCAACCTTGCCGTCCTTGCCCAAAAGCAAATTGTCGGCAGGAGAGGTCTATGCCGGTTTACCGCTGCTGGCTCAGCGTCTGCAGGCGCTCGGCGACCTGGAGCCAGGTATGCCTGTCGCCAAGCGGTTCGAAGGCAGGTTGCTGGACGCGCTGAGGCGTTTCCAGGAACGCCACGGGCTGGCAACCGACGGTGTTCTGGGTGCCAAAACCCTGCAACAGCTCAACATCACCCCAGAACAAAGAGCCGAACAAATCGCGCTGACGATGGAGCGCATGCGCTGGACCCCGCTGCGCGAAGCTGCACGCATGGTGGTGGTCAATGTGCCGGAGTTTGTACTGCGCGCCTACGAGGTGAAGGAGGGGCGCATTCAGGTCAGGGAAACCATGAAAGTGATCGTTGGCAAGGCGCTGGACACACGTACACCGCTGTTCGACGAGGACATGCGATTCATCGAGTTCAGTCCCTACTGGAACGTGCCGCCGTCGATTGCACGCCATGAAACCGTGCCCCATCTGCGCGCCGACCCAAACTATCTGGCGCGTCAGGACATGGAGTTTGTCACGGCCAGCGGACAAGTCGTCAACAACGTCACGTCGGAACATCTGGACGCCGTGCTGACTGGCAAATGGCGCATCCGCCAACGGCCGGGCCCCAAAAACGCGCTGGGTGACATCAAGTTCATCTTTCCCAACAACGACAACATCTACCTGCACCACACACCGACGCCGGGCCTGTTCGAGCGCGAGCGGCGCGACTTCAGCCACGGTTGCATCCGGGTGGAAGACCCCGTGGCACTGGCCAGGTTTGTGTTGCAGGAAGACCCCAACTGGACCGAGGAGCGCATCCGGGCGGCCATGGCCAGCGGCAAGTCCAGTACCCTGCGCCTGGAAAAACCGGTGAAGGTATTGATCGCCTACAGCACCGTGGTGATCAAGGCAGGCCGGGTGTTTTTCTACCCCGACCTGTATGGCCATGACCGCTTGTTGGCCGATGCCCTGCGCCGGCATGCGGCCACTTTGGCACCATGAGCCTGGTCAAATTCGCCGATTCCATAGAATACCCAGCCATGACCCGCCCACTCCCGATTGGCTTGCCGCCCTCGCGCCGCACCTTCCTGCACCGCTCGGCCCAGGCCGTGCTGCTTGGCGGCACACTGGGCCTGGCTGGCAGGTCGGCACGCGCTTCCGCCAACGTGCGCAGTCTGGCGCTCGACCATACCCACACCCATGAACGCATCGAACTGGTGTACGCCTCGGGCGAAAACTATGTGATGCAGGCGCTGGGAACACTGAACCACTTTCTGCGTGACCATTATTCGGGTGAAGTGGGCCGGATGGATCCGCAGTTGTTCGACCTGATGCATGAGCTCAAGACGACGCTGGGTTCGACCGCACCGTTGGCTTATCAAATCATTTCAGGCTATCGCAGCCCGCAGACCAACGCCCGTTTGCGCAGCACACGCGGCGGTGGCGTGGCCACGCACAGTCTGCACATGGACGGCAAGGCCATTGACATCCGCTTGCCCGGCGTGCCCCTGGCAGAGTTGCGCGATGCCGCCCTGTCGCTCAAGGCCGGCGGTGTGGGTTATTACCCACGTGAACAATTTGTCCATATCGACACCGGGCGCGTGCGTACCTGGTAGCTAACCCTCGAACTGCGGCTGCAATTGGCGGATGCGGCGCAGCGCCATGGCGGCCGCAGCAGTGCGGGTTTCGACGCCCAGCTTGGCAAACACATGCTCCAGGTGTTTCTTCACGGTCATCGGACTGGAGCCCACAATGTCGCCGATGTCACGGTTGATCTTGCCCTTGACCACCCAGTACAAGACCTCGGCTTCCTTGGGCGTAAGTTTGAAACACAGGCCCATGGCCTCGATCACACTTTCGTCACTGACCTCTTGCATGATGATGAGCCAGTCACCACCGCCCTCGCTGTCGCCAATTTGCTGGTGCAGGCGGAAGTTCAGGCGCTTGGGACCATTCTCGACACTCAGACGCGGCGGCTCAACACCGCTCAAGCCCTTCTCCACGTGTCGGCGCAGCCAGGTCAGCACCGGGATCGGTGTGGTGGGGGCATCGGTTCCGTAATAACGCATCAACAGCTCGCGCGCCAGCGAGGTTTGCCACATCAGGCGCCCGTCGCTGACCCGCACCGTGATGCTGGCGTAACCAAAGGCATCGAGCGCGTTGCGGGTCTGCCGCTTTTCACGCGCGCCTTGCAGATGCACCGCCATGCGAGCCAGCACCTCTTTGGGCTTGATCGGCTTGGTCACGTAATCGACGCCACCCGCTTCGAGTGCAGCCACCAGGTGCTCGGTCTCAGTCAGGCCGGTCATGAAAATAATCGGGATGTGCGCCGTCTGCGGGTCGGCTTTGAGTTGGCGCGCCACCTCAAAACCGTCCATGCCGGGCATCATGGCGTCCAGCAGCACCACGTCGGGCAGCGCCTGCGCCGCGCGCTGCAGCGCCGCCGCACCGCTGAGAGCCACCAGCACGGTGTAACCGGATTCGTCGAGCGCGTCGTGCAACACCGCGAGGTTGTCGGGCACGTCGTCGACGATCAGCACCACGTCGCTATTGGCGCGATCCAGGGTGCGTTCAAAAGCCGTGTTTGTTTTAGTGCTCATGTTCAAGGCGAGCCAATTGCTGGCCCATGGTTTCAAACTGGAATTGACGTGCCAGCTCACGCATGCTGGCGACAAACTGGGCGCACTCGGGTTGCGCCGCTTCCATCGCGTCCAGCTGGTTCAGGATGCCTCGATAAAAACCCAGTGTCACCACCTCCTGCAGTGCGTCAAGCTGGGTCCTGTCCGGGTAGCCCAGCGCGTTGGCATCAACAGCCACGAGCGCCGGTGCGGACGGCTCGACTGCCTCCTGCCAGACCAGACCCAGGCGCTGTGTCAACCAGTCGAGCAGATCAGCGTGGCGCACCGGCTTGCAAAAAAAATCGTCGCTTGGCAGGCCCACCGCGTTATCCAGCCCTCTGTCAAAAGCGTTGGCGGAAACAATCGCAATCTGCGCGTAGGGGCGTTGCGTGGCTTGTTCGAGCACCCGCACCCGGCGCACGGTTTCCCAGCCGTCAATGCCCGGCATGGCCAGATCCATGAACATGGCATGGGGTTGGTAACCACTGGCCAGCAGGTCCAGCGCATCGTGGCCGCTGGCCGCGGTGCGCACCTCGAAGCCCAGCGGTTGCAGCAAGTGCACCAGCAGTTCCCGGTCGGCCTCCTCGTTGTCAACCACCAGCACCCGCTGGCGCGGCCCGGCATAAGCCATGCGTGGTTTGACCGGCGCGGCCGCAGGCCTGCACGCCTTTGTATCAGCGCCCTCCCGGGCGGGCAGGCTGGTGTGTATTTCGGGCAGGAAGAGTTTGACCTTGAACACCGAGCCCACACCCGGCAGACTGCTGACGCTGAGCTCGCCCCCCATCAAGTCGGTCAACATGCGCGCAATCGTCAAGCCCATGCCGGCACCGGGCGCACCCTGACCGGGTGCGTTGGCGCGGGCAAAAGGTTCAAACACATGGGCCAGGTCCTGTTCGCTGAGGCCCGGCCCGGTATCTTCGACCTCGATGTGGGCCATCTCGATTGCATAACGCAAGCGCAGGCTGACCTGGCCGCTGGAGGTGAACTTGATGGCATTGCCCAGCAGGTTCAGCAAAATCTGCCGTACCCGCTTCTCGTCGGCCCGCACCATGGCGGGCAATTTGCCCTGCACTTCGAAAACAAAACGCAAGGCCTTGCGCTCGGCTTCCAGCTCGAACATGTCGGCCAGGTCCTGCATGAAGTCAGCAAACGCCAGTGGCTTGGGATTGAGCGTGAGCCGCCCCGTCTCGATATGCGCCAGGTCCAGCGTGCCCTCGATGAGCGAGAGCAAATGCTCGCCGCCGCGCTTGATCACGGCCACCGCCTGCTTGCGGTGCGCCGGAATACCCGTGTCCTGCCCCATCAGTTGGGCATAACCCAGAATGCTGTTGAGAGGGGTGCGCAACTCGTGGCTGATGGCACTGATGTAACGGCTTTTGGCCTGGTTGGCGCGATCGGCGGCCTGCTTGGCCTGCTGCAACGCGGCATCGGTCTGGCGATGCAACTCAATCTCGCGCAACAACAAGCTGGTTTGCCGGTTGGACTCGTCCTGCGCGACACGCCGGCTCTGGTGCGCCAACACCACCCACCAGGCCACCAGGCCGGCAATCAGCAACAAAGCCATGTAGGCCTTGAGAAAACCCGAACCCAGCGCCGCTTGGCCAATTTGCAGCACCGGATCATCAAAAAGCGACTGCGCCAGGGCTTCCGTTTCCTGCAGGTAAAGCAGGCCAAACACCGACCCCAGCAATGGAGCGATCACCAGCATCAGCAACAAGAAATAGGCCAGGCCCTTGTCCAGCAGTGCCCAGCTGCGTCTGGGTAACAACCAGTGCAAGGTTGCCGACCACTGGGTGGCCAGACTGGCGTGGGGTTTGCACAAATCACCACAGCGGGCATCGAGCGTGCAGCAAAGTGAACAGATCGGCCCCTGGTAGGCAGGACAATGCGCCATGTCCGGCCCCTCGTAGTCACGCTCACAAATCACGCAGCGCTGCAGGCGCACACGCTGTCCAGCTTGCGCATGGCAGGGCATAGGCGTTGCCGCGCGCGCCAGGTAGTACTTGCCGCGTGTGGCAAAAGCGATCATCGGCGAGGTGATCAGGGCGGTAGCCAGCGCAATCAGGGCGGAAAAGGCCTGCGCCATCGGGCCGAAAAAACCAAGATGCGCGGTCACTGACAGCAGCGAGGCAAGCGCCATCGCGCCTACCCCCACCGGATTGATGTCATACAGATGCGCACGTTTGAATTCAATGCCTTTGGGGCTCAAGCCCAGCGGCTT
>JBEGLK010000122.1:0-9791 GCA_041183605.1 Pseudomonadota bacterium | reverse complement strand
GGCCTGGATCGGGGTCATGGCCAGGTAACCCAGTTGTTGCAGGTTGTCGAGCGTGGCGGGGTTGAGCGGCAGGGTGTTGAAGGCCAGGGAAGTCGTGTGAGTCATGGCAGGATTATCGGCGCCCGCTCAGGCAAAGTAGTCCGCGACAAAATCCTCGAACGGTTCTTGCGGCTCGGCTTCCAGTTGCCGTTGTTCGGCCAGCGACTGTTGCACGCTGGTCTTGAATTGCTCCAGGGTCTCGGCAGGCAGTGAACTGGCCTGCAGGCTTTGGGTGTGCTTTTTTGACATCTCGAACCCAAAATTGAAGTAACCACCGTGTTGTTTGATTGCCTCCAGCACCTGGGCAGAGGGGGTGCGCTCGGGCTCGTTGATGCGCTGGCGCAGGTCCTGCATCGCCACCTGATAGTGCTGGCCACCATAGGCGGCATCCAGCATGGAGGCAAACGGCGCCATCTCGTCAAACAACTCGTGTGCCAGTTCGCGGTTGTGCACCAGCAGCTGCAGACCGGGCTGGCGGCCGCGCGTGACCACGCGGCGTTTGTTTTCGTCGTTTTCACTCTGTTCGCGGCTGGTGATCGGCGGACTTGAGCGAAACAGGCACATCAGCATGAGCACGTCGGCAAACAGGCTTTGTTCGGGCGCGATGCCAATGTCGATGAACGGGTTCAGGTCAAACAGCCGCATTTCAAGGTATTGCACGCCCAGGGTGCGCAGTGCCTTGGCCGGGCGTTCCCCGTTGGGAGCAACACGCTTGGGCCGCATCGGGGCATAAAACTCGGCCTCCAACTGCAGCAGGCTGTTGCTGAGCTGTCTCCAATGGTCGCCATCACGCACCCCGAGCTCGGCGTAATATGGATCAGGCGTGCGGATGGCCGCTTCTAGTCCGGTCGTGTATTCGGCCAGCGAATTGAAGTTGATGGCCATTTTGTCCTGCGCGTGGTTCTGGTAACCCAGGTCACTCATGCGCAGGCTGGTGGCATAAGCGCCATGCAAGGTGCCGGGCACCAGTTCGGTCAAATCGCTTGGGTGCCCCTGCAAGAACGACTTGCACAGCGCTGGCGAGGCGCCAAACAAGTAAGGCACCAGCCAGCCGTAACGCAGGAAATTGCGGATCAGGCCAAAGCTGCGCTGGTCGATGAAGTCCTGCAACTGGGGCTCACCACCACAACAATCACGCAAGCTGAGCCAGAAATCCTGCGGCAGCGACCAGTTGTAATGGGCTCCGGCAATGGTCTGCATGGCGCGGCCATAACGCAGGCCCAAGCCTTCGCGGTACACCATCTTGAAGCGTGCCGCGTTGGTGCTGCCGTAGTTGGCAATGGCAATGTCTGCGTCGGTGCCGATCTGGCAGGGCATGGAGCCTGCCCACAGGTACTCGCCTTCAAGTAGCTGGGCGCTGAAGCGGTGCACGTCTTTCAGGAAATCCAGCGGAAAGCTGGGTTCGCTGGACGGCGGCGTGATGAATTCCAGCAGGGCCTCGGCATAGTCTGTGGTGATCCAGGGATGGGTCAGCTTGGAACCCAAGGCGGTAGGGTGGGGTGTTTTTGCCAGTTGTCCACTGCGGTCGATGCGCAGGCATTCGCGTTCATAACCTCGGGTGATGCCGCGCAGCAATTGGGCTTGTGGGGGTTCAGAAAATTGGCGGACTTCGTTGCAACAGGTAAATTTCAGCATGTCTGGGGTTTGTCAGATTCTTGGGCACGGAGTATGGCAGTTTTGCCAAATGCCCAGTCATACCAATGTCTCACAGGCGTGGAACAATAAGCCCCATGCCCTATCTACCCGCCTTTATCGCGCCGATGCGCTTTACCGACCCGGCCGCCGCCCTGGCGCAGGCCCGGCTGATTTATGACAACAGCATTGCCCACCTGCGCCAGGCCATGCAACGTTATGTGGCGGGCGAAGATTTGCCCGGTCATGTGCGCGCCTGTTACCCCTTTGTGCGGGTGCAGACCGATACCGTGACGCGCCGGGGCTCGCATGAATCAGCGCGCTTGAGCTACGGCTTTGTGGCCGGCCCAGGCCGTTTCGAGACCACCCTGACCCGGCCCGACCTCTATGCCCGTTATTACCTGAAGCAGTTCACCCTGTTGCTGGACAACCATGGCGTTGAGCTCGAGGTGGGCACCAGCAACCAGCCGATCCCGGTGCATTTCTCGTTTGCAGACAATGACCATGTGGAGGGTAGCCTGAGTCCGCAGCGCCGCCAGTTGATGCGCGATGTTTTTGACCTGCCCGACCTGGCCGCGATGGACGACGGCATTGCCAATGGCACCCACGTGGCCCACCACGGCGAGCCACAACCCCTGTCCTTGTTTACCGCGCCCCGCGTGGACTATTCATTGCAGCGCCTGCGCCATTACACCGGCACGGCGCCCGAGCATTTTCAGAACTTTGTGTTGTTCACCAACTACCAGTTCTACATTGACGAATTTGTCCGCTTGGGCCAAGAGACGATGCAGGATGCCAGCAGTGAATACATCGCTTTTGTCGAGCCTGGCAATGTGATCAAGCGGCGCGCGGGCCGGGCGGCGCAAGCCGGTGATGCGTTGGGCCAGGTGCCCCCGCGCCTGCCGCAAATGCCGGCCTACCATCTGGTGCGACCGGATGGCAGCGGCATCAGCATGGTCAATATCGGTGTCGGCCCGGCCAATGCCAAAACCATCACCGACCACATTGCCGTGCTGCGCCCGCACGCCTGGATCATGCTCGGCCACTGCGCCGGCCTGCGCAGCTCGCAGCAGCTGGGTGACTACGTGCTGGCCCATGGCTATGTGCGCGAAGACCATGTGCTTGACGAGGAGTTGCCATTGTGGGTGCCGATTCCGGCGCTGGCCGAAGTGCAGGTGGCACTCGCCACCGCGGTGTCGCAGGTGACACAACTCAACGGGCTTGAGCTCAAACACATCATGCGCACCGGCACCGTGGCCAGCACCGACAACCGCAACTGGGAGCTGCTGCCCGACAACGGTCCCCAGCGCCGTTTCAGCCAGAGCCGGGCAGTGGCCCTCGACATGGAAAGTGCAACAATAGCCGCCAATGGCTTCAGGTTCCGTGTGCCCTATGGCACCTTGCTATGTGTCAGCGACAAACCGCTGCACGGCGAGATCAAACTGCCCGGCATGGCCAACCACTTTTACCGCGAGCGGGTGGACCAGCACCTGCGCATCGGCATGCGTGCGCTGGAGTTGCTGCGCGAACAAGGCATCGACCAGCTTCACAGCCGCAAATTGCGCAGCTTTGCCGAGGTGGCGTTTCAGTAACCAGGCTTCATCGGTGTCCACCCTGCTGCATATTGAACGCCTGAACGAGGTGGTGCGCACGCTGCTTGAGAGCGGCGCGACCAGTGTGCTGGACCTGGGTTGCGGGCCGGGCGAACTGCTGCTGCGTTTGCGTGAACACCCGCAGTTCACGCGTTTGCTGGGCATTGACATGGATGAACGTGCTTTGGCTGATGCCCGTGCGGCCTTGGGGCTGAACTGGCTTCAGCCAGATCCACGGCTCTCGGTGCGCCTCGGTTCATTTGAGGAGGTGGATGCCGAACTGACCGGTTTTGATGCCGCCGTGATGCTGGAGACCATCGAGCATATCGCACCTGACCATTTGCCCCGCGTCGAGCGTGCCGTGTTTGCCGGCATGCACCCGCGCCTGCTGCTGGTGACCACGCCGAATCAGGAATACAACCGTGCTGCACGGCATGGTCGCCGGGCGCAAACGCCATCCCGGTCACCACTTTGAGTGGACCCGGGCCCAGTTCCAGCAGTGGGCCTGTGGGGTGGCCCAGCGCCACGGTTACAGCGTCAGTTTTTCAGATCTCGGTCCGCCCGACCCGGTGCGTGGTAGCTCGACCCAGATGGCGAAATTTGAAACCTTGCGGGTCAGACCACTTTGCGAAGCAAACGTGCTCTGACCCCAACCAATCAGATGCCTTGCGGGTCAGACCACTCGCAAAGCGACGTGCTGTGACCCCAACAGATTAGATGCGTGGTTTCACCTTCGACGCAGCCAGCTTGGCATTCACGCGCGCCTGTTCAATGTCCGCATGCGCTGCCAGCGCCACGCCCATTCGGCGCTTGACAAAACTCTCGGGCTTGCCGAACAGGCGGATGTCGGTGCCGGGCACGCGCAGGGCTTCATCAACACCGTCAAAGACCACGCCGGTGGCGTCGATGCCGCCGTAAATCACGGCGCTGGCACCGGGGTTGCGCAACGCGGTGTTGACGGGCAGGCCCAGGATGGCGCGGGCATGTAACTCGAATTCACTCTGCCACTGGGTGGTGAGTGTGACCAGGCCGGTATCGTGCGGGCGCGGGCTCACCTCGCTGAACCAGACCTGCTCCCCCTTGACGAACAATTCCACACCAAAAATTCCCAGACCCGAGGCCTTGCCATCGAGCTCGATGCCGAGGTCGTCGGTGACGGTTTTTGCAATTTGGCGGGCCTTTTCCAAGGCAGCCGGGTGCATCGGGTGCGGTTGCCAGCTTTCCACGTAGTCGCCATTCACCTGGACATGGCCCACGGGCTCACAAAAATGGGTCTCGATCTGCCCGTTGACGCCCTTGGCACGCACCGTGAGCAGGGTGATTTCGTAGTCGAAGTCAATAAAACCCTCCACAATCACGCGGCCATGACTGACGCGGCCGCCAGCCATCGCATGCTCCCAGGCGAATTGCACATCGGTCGGCCCATTGAGCTTGCTTTGGCCCTTGCCGCTGGAACTCATCACGGGTTTCACGATGCAGGGGTAACCAATGCCCGGCTGGCCATGCACGCCATCGATGGCGGTTTGCAACTCGGTCAATGAGTCGCAAAAGCGGTAGGGGCTGGTCGGCAGACCCAGGGTTTCAGCGGCCAGGCGGCGGATGCCTTCACGGTCCATGGTCAGGCGCGCGGCACGGGCGGTCGGAATCACGCGCACCACGCCGGTCGCTTCCAGCACTTCCAGCATGGGCGTGGCAATGGCCTCGATTTCCGGCACCACCAGGTCGGGTTTCTCCTCTTCGATCAGTTCCTTCAGCAGGGCCGGGTCGCTCATGACGATGGTGCGGGCGTGATGCGCCACTTGATGTCCCGGCGCGTTGTCATAACGGTCCACGGCAATGGTTTCCACGCCGAGGCGTTGCAGCGCAATCAGCACTTCCTTGCCCAGTTCGCCGCTTCCCAGCAGCATGACGCGGGTGGCATGGGGTGAAAGAGGGGTGCCAATGGTGGTCATGGTGATTGCGCGTTGTCGCGTCCAATAAGAATGGTAAAAGTGCTGGATTTGATTCTAGTAAAAGCTGCAGTTTCGAGAAATGATCTTCAGTTCACAGGATAAGCGAGTTGATATATGTCATGACTCGTCCGGCTAAGCGACAATTCTGCCCATGCCTGAATCCATCCTATCTGTTCAAAACCTGGTCAAACGCTACGGTGAGGCCACGGTGGTCAGTGACTTGTCATTTGCCATTGCGCCAGGTGAGTGCCTCGGCGTGATCGGCCCCAACGGGGCCGGCAAAACCACCACCATTCGTATGTGCCTGGGCCTGACAGTGCCCGATGAAGGCTCGGTAACCGCGTTTGGCCTGCAGATGCCGCGAGATGCGCTGGCCATCAAGGGGCAGCTGGGCGTGGTGAGCCAGATGGACACACTCGATCCCGACTTCAACTGCGCCGAGAACCTGCTGGTGTACGGCCGCTATTTCGGCCTGAAAGACGCGCAGATCCGCGAGCGCATCCCGTCCTTGCTGGAATTTGCGTCGCTGTCGAGCAAGGCCAATGCCAAACCGGGTGAATTGTCGGGTGGCATGAAACGCCGCCTGAGCCTGGCGCGCGCGCTGGTGAATAACCCGCGCCTCTTGCTGCTTGATGAGCCCACCACCGGACTGGATCCGCAGGCGCGCCACTTGATGTGGGAGCGTCTGCAATTGTTGCTGCAGCAAGGCAAGTCGATTCTGCTGACCACCCACTTCATGGACGAAGCCGAACGCCTGTGCAACCGGCTGCTGGTGGTGGACCATGGCAAAAAAATTGCCGAAGGTGCGCCGCGTGACCTGATCCGGCAATACCTGGAGCCTGATGTGGTTGAGGTGTATGGCAATGGTGCGTTGGCGCTGGCGGATGCTCCGCTCAAGGCCATGGCGGCGCGGGTGGAGGTAAGTGGGGAGACCGTGTTTTTCTACACCCAGGATGCCAAACCCCTGCTGCAGGCGCTGGCTGCCTACCCGCAATTGCGCACGCTGCACCGTCCGGCCAATCTGGAGGATTTGTTTTTGAAATTGACCGGTCGGCAAATCCGGGAGGATGCATGAGAACCCCCATGAACAAAGAATTGAACCCGTCGGTCTGGCGCGCACCCCAACTCTCAAGGCGCTGGTGGCCGGTGTTTTTGCGCAACCTGCTGGTCTGGCGCAAGCTGGCCATTCCGAGCCTGGTCGGCAACATTGCCGAGCCGCTGATGTGGCTGGTGGCCTTTGGTTATGGCATGGGTGCGCTGCGCTGGTGGGCAAGGTCACGGTGGATGGCGCGCAGGTGCCTTACATCCTGTTTCTGGCCAGCGGCTCGATTTGCATGAGCGCCATGAATGCCGCCAGTTTTGAGGCGCTGTACTCGGCGTTTTCGCGCATGCATGTGCAAAGGACCTGGGACGGCATCATGAACGCGCCGGTCAATTTGGACGACATCGTGATGGCCGAAATGTTGTGGGCGGCCTTCAAGGCGCTCTTTACCGTGACGGCCATTCTGGGCGTGATGCTGGCGCTTGGCATCAGCTACAGCCCCAAGTTGCTGGTGGCGTGGCCGGTGCTGCTGGGCGTGGGCATCACTTTCAGTTGTGTCGCGCTGATCTTCAACGCCCTGGCCAAGGGTTATGACTTCTTTACCTACTACTTCACGCTGTTTTTGACGCCGATGATGTTTTTGAGTGGCATCTTTTTCCCGCTGGACCAGTTGCCACCGGTGGTGCGTGTCATTTCACATTGGTTGCCGCTGACCAATGCGGTCTCCCTGGTGCGCCCGTTGTTCATGGACCAATGGCCCGCCGACTGGCTGCGGCCGCTGGTGGTGCTGGCGCTGTATGCGGGCTTTGGTTTCTGGGTGGCGCTGGCGCTGACACGCAAGCGTTTCCGGGCCTGAGACCTTGAGACAAAAAAGCGCCCTCGTTTGACCAAGGACGCTGTGAAGGACCCTCGCGGGTCCGAGTGCTCGTTCCTCAAGCTGTGCGGGTGGAGGAGAACAGGGCCTTGACTCCCATCCCGAGCAACATTGCGATTCCAACCAGTGGCATCAACACGGCATAAGCCAAGCCAATGAAGGGCGCTGCGATCAACTTGCCCACGGTGGCCAGGGCCATCAATACCTTGCGACCTTTCGGGTTGGCCATCATGGCCTTGCCTGCAGACCATGCCAGGATCGATACGCCCACCAGAGGCAGTGACAGGGCATAAACCAGACCGATGAACGGGGCAGCGAAGAACAGCGCCACATTTTTCAGGTGTGTGGGAGCCTTTTTCGCGGCCTGCGATTGCACCAGGGCCTTGGCGGCAAACCAGGCCAGCATGGCGAGGCCGATGAAGGGCAGCAAGACCGCGTAAGCCAAACCAATGAACGGTGCCGACAGGGCAAGTGCCAGGTTCTTGAGGCCATTGTGTTGTTCGGGTACTTCGACAGGCAGCGCACCATCCGTAACGACTTCCAGGGCTGGCACGACTGACAGCACCGGGGTCGACATCGCCCTGGACGCACTGGCCTCGATCATCTCGGGCGACAGTGGTTTGCGCATGAAGTCCGACACGCCTGCGGCCATGGCGCGTGTTTCGTTTTCGGTGGTGCCGAAGCCGGTGATGATGACCACCGGCGTCCAGGGCCGGCTTGATTTGACTCGTTCAGCCAACTCGACGCCGTCCATGCCGGGCATCTTGATGTCGGTGAAGACGACATCGAATTCCTGCTCGCGAATCTGTTTCAGGGCTTCGTGGGCATTCTGGGCCGTGGTGACGACATAACCTTTGCTGGACAAAACGCGGTTGAAACTCTTGCCAACCACAGCGTCATCATCGACGACCAGGACTTTACGTAGTGCACTCATGATATTTCTCCTTCAAGTTTCAATTTGGATCAGACTGCTTATGTCTACGCATAGGCCGTGCCAACTTGAAGATATCTTGAAAAGTGTATTTATATCAATGGCTTACGTAACTTTAAAGTCAAATTTAAGATTTAAAGAGCCAATAAAAATGCGGCAAAGTACATTGGTTTTATACACTTTGGCCGCAGGTTTTTTTGTTGAATTTGAAAAAATTCAATCAAATCAAGGGATTGAAGAATTTATTGATTTGTATATATTTTTTATACAGTTGGCGATGAGGTGGCGTGGCTCGCCTGCTGATCGGCGTGGTAACTGCTGCGCACCATGGCGCCCACGGCCGCGTGTTTGAAGCCCATTTCATAGGCTTTGGCTTCGTACATCTTGAACACGTCGGGGTGCACATAACGTTTGACAGTCAGGTGCGCACTTGAAGGCGCCAGATACTGGCCGATGGTGAGCATGTCGATGCCGTGGGCGCGCATATCGCGCATGACTTCCAGAATTTCCTCGTCAGTTTCACCCAGACCCACCATCAGGCCGCTCTTGGTCGGCACATCGGGGAACAGGGCCTTGAATTTCTTCAAGAGGTTCAGGCTGAACTGGTAGTCGGAGCCGGGGCGGGCCTCTTTGTACAGGCGCGGGATGGTCTCAAGATTGTGATTCATCACATCCGGCGGGGCTGCCTTGAGAATGTCGAGTGCGCGGTCGTCACGACCACGAAAGTCAGGCACCAGCACCTCGATTTGTGTCTGTGGCGATTTGTCGCGGATATTCTTGATGCAGGCGACAAAATGACCGGCACCACCGTCGCGCAGGTCGTCGCGGTCGACACTGGTGATCACCACGTATTTGAGTTTGAGCTGGGCAATGGTGTTAGCCAGGTTGACCGGCTCATTGACATCGAGCGGGTCGGGCCGGCCGTGGCCGACGTCGCAAAACGGGCAGCGCCGGGTGCATTTGTCACCCATGATCATGAAGGTGGCCGTACCTTTGCCAAAACATTCACCGATGTTGGGGCAACTGGCTTCCTCACACACGGTCACCAGCTTATTGCTGCGCAGCACATCCTTGATTTCATAAAACCGGGTGGTGGGCGAGCCTGCCTTGACACGAATCCAGTCGGGTTTGCGCAGAATCTCACCCTGCACCACCTTGACCGGAATGCGCGACAACTTGGCCGCCGATTTTTGCTTCGCCGTGGCGTCGTAGTTTTCGGCGCTTTGGGGCTCGCGGACCGTGTTGGTTTCTTTGGATGTGTTCATATGCTTTACGGGCTGTCACTGCGAGCGTAGCTAGGCGGTCATGGATGGCTTCACTGCGGGCGCAATGACGGTGTCAAGGGTCGAGGGAGACGGCAAGTTTTTGTGCGAACACTTCCGCCACACGGTTTGCAACCCGGCGTAGCCGCAGGGGTTGATACGGGAGTAGGGTTCAAGGTCCATGGCCACGTTGAGCGCGACCCCGTGGTAGGTGCAATTGCGAGTGACCTTGATGCCCAAAGCCGCGATCTTGCCGAGGCCGGAAAAATTGGGATCAGCAGCCCCTTTCATTGGTCGTTGTGGCAGCAGCGCATGACCTGCCGGGTCGTCCAGCCGGACGTAAATGCCGGGCGCACCGGCCACACGGTGTCCGGTCACATCGAAATGCAACAGCGTGCGGATCACGGCCTCTTCGATGCGGTAAACGTATTCCTTGACAAAGTAGCCCGCGCGCTTGAGGTCGATCA
>JBEGLK010000121.1:377-7961 GCA_041183605.1 Pseudomonadota bacterium | reverse complement strand
CATGGCAAACGGATCGCGGCGCACCACGCCCTGGGCGCCAAAGGCGGCGGCAGTGGTTTCGGAACCCATGGTGGCAGCCATGTAGACGCCTTCCATCCAGGTGCGTGATTCGGTCACCAGCGGTACGGTGGTGGAGCGGCGGCCGCCGAAAATGAAGGCATCAATGGCCACGCCGCTGGCATCGTCCCACTGCGGGTCGAGCGCAGGGTTGTTGGTGGCAGCCACAGTGAAGCGCGAGTTCGGGTGCGCAGCCTTGGCACCGGTTTCCTTGGCAATGGCTGGTGTCCAGTCCTTGCCCTGCCAGTCGATCAAATGTTCGGGGATGCCGCCACCGTCTTTCTCCATGCCCTCCCACCACACATCGCCATCATCGGTCAGGGCCACGTTGGTGAAAATCACGTTCTTGTCCAAGCTGCGCATGCAGTTGGGGTTGGTGTGCATGTTGGTGCCCGGGGCTACGCCGAAGTAGCCGGCTTCGGGGTTGATGGCGTACATCTTGCCATCGGCATGGGGTTTGATCCAGGCAATGTCGTCACCGATGGTCGTGACCTTCCAGCCTTTGAAGGCGGCCTCGGGCGGCACCAGCATGGAGAAGTTGGTCTTGCCGCAGGCGCTGGGGAAAGCGGCGGCCACATGGTATTTTTTACCTTGAGGGTTGGTCACGCCCAGGATCAGCATGTGTTCGGCCAGCCAGCCCTGATCGCGGCCCATGGTAGAGGCAATGCGAAGGGCCAGGCACTTCTTGCCCAGCAAGGCGTTGCCGCCGTAACCCGAGCCATAGGACCAGATTTCGCGGGTTTCAGGGTAGTGGACGATGTACTTGACTTTGGGGTTGCAGGGCCAGCTGGTGGTGTCCTTTTCGCCGGCGGCCAGGGGTGCCCCCACGGTGTGCATGCAGGGCACAAACTCGCCATCGGCGCCCAGCACGTCGTACACCGCCTTGCCCATGCGGGTCATGATCTTCTGGTTCACGGCCACGTAAGCGCTGTCGGTCAGCTCAATGCCGATGTGGGCAATGTGCGAGCCCAGCGGCCCCATGCTGAAAGGCACCACATACATGGTGCGACCCTTCATGCAACCGTCAAAAAGCGGGTGCAGCGTGGCGCGCATCTCGGCCGGAGCCATCCAGTTGTTGGTGGGGCCGGCGTCTTCCTTCTTCGCGGAACAGATGTAGGTGCGGTCCTCGACCCGGGCCACATCGGACGGGTCAGACAGGGCCAGGAAGCTGTTGGGGCGCTTGGCGGGATTGAGCTTCTTGAAGGTGCCGGCATCAACCAGTTGCTGGCACAGACGGGCGTATTCTTCTTCGGAACCGTCGCACCAGTAAATGTTGTCCGGCTTGGTGAGCGCAGCCATTTCGGCCACCCAGGCGATCAGCTTGGCATTTTTGACAAAACCTGGTGCGTTTGTTTTCGGGCTTGACATGGGGATCCTCTCAATGTTGTAAACCGGTGCGTCGCGCCTGCTCTTGCGGCGGCAACTGAATTCGCTGAATAAGCCAAGCCTGGGCCAGACCATTCCTAACCCCCCATTTTAGTTAATGAATGGGTGAGTTACCTGACGGTTACATCGAAAATGTCAACAAGTGGCGTTTTAGTCCACCGCGCGCATCTGTACCTTTTGGTACAAAAATTCGGTCTGCCGGTTCAAGGCACCAGCTGTGTCTGCAGGCCTGCCTGCTGCAACGCACCCAGAATCTCGGCGATGTGTTGCGGGCCGCGGGTCTGGATCACCAGCTCGATCTCGACGTTTTGCGCCGCCAGTGTGGTGAAGGCGCGCTGATGGTGAACCTCGTTGATGTTGGCTCCGGCGCTGGCCACCGTGGCGGTGATCAGGGCCAGCGTGCCCGGAACATCACGCGCACTCACCTTGAGGCGCGCCAGACGGCCGGCGCGCACCATGCCACGCTCGATGATGGCGGCCAGCAACAGCGGATCGATGTTGCCGCCACACAGCACCACACCCACCTTTTTGCCCTTGAAACGTTCAGGGTACTTCAGCAGCGCCGCCAGGCCGGCGGCACCTGCACCTTCAACCAGCGTTTTCTCGACTTCGAGCAGCATCACAATCGCCTGCTCGATGTCGCCCTCCTCCACCAGCACCAGGTCATTGACCTTGGCGCGGATGATGGCCTGCGGCAGCAGCCCGGGGGTCCCCACGGCGATGCCTTCGGCAATGGTGCTGTTGCCCTGCGGCAGATGGGTGCCCTTGATGGCGTTGAACATGGCCGGGAAACGCGCCGCCTGCACACCAATGATCTCGATGCCGGGCTTGATGGCCCGGGCCGCCGTGGCCATACCCGCAATCAGGCCACCGCCGCCGATCGCCACCACCAGGGTGTCGAGCTCAGGCACGTCCTCGAGCATTTCGAGGGCCACCGTGCCCTGCCCAGCCACGATGTCGGGATCGTCATACGGGTGCACAAAAACCAGCTGCTGCTGTTCAGCCAGTTGCAATGCATGGCCACGCGCCTCGTCAAGCGAGTCGCCATACAACACGATTTCGGCGCCAAACCCGCGTGTGCGCTCGACCTTGACGCCCGGTGTAAACCGCGGCATCACAATCACCGCGCGAATCCCGAGGCGCTGCGCGTGGTAGGCCACACCCTGGGCATGGTTGCCGGCACTCATGGCAATGACGCCGCGCGCCCGTTCCGCCGCACTCAGTTGCGATAACTTGTTGCAGGCGCCACGCTCCTTGAAAGACGCGGTGAACTGCAGGTTTTCGAACTTCAGCAACACCTGCGCGCCGGTGATGTCGGAGAGCGTTTTGGAGGCCACGCAGGGCGTGCGCAACAAGTGCGTTTGCAAGCGGCTGGCCGCTGCCTGGATGTTGGCGAGTTCGATCATGGCCGCATTGTGCACGCCAATCAGAACCTACCGGGCGCGCGTGCCCATCCAGGCCGCGCCCACAATCAACAGCCCGGCCAGTGCCACCGGCCAGGTCATGGCGCGGGCACCGACCCACAACAACAGGGTCGTGGACAACAGCGGCGTCAAGTAGCTCAGGATGCCAATGTGGCGCGCATCGCCAGTCTTGAGCGCCTTGTCCCATAAAAAGAAGGCGCCGCCCAACGGTCCCAGACCCATCAGGCCAATGAGGCCCCAGTCGCGCGGGCTCAAGCGCACCGCGGGCTCCATCAACACGTGGCAAAACAAGGCCAGCAAGCCCGAAATCCAGGCAAATGTGCCGATGGCCGCGGTATCAAAATGAGGCACGCGGCGTGTCAACAGCGAGTAGGTGGCCCAGATGCAGGCCGCGGCTGCAGCGGCCAGATAACCCCAAAGCCAGCCCCCCTGCAAGCTGGTCGAGGCGAGGGCACCCGCGTTGCCGCCCTCATCCACGCTGGCCAGAATCACAATGACGGCACCGGTAAAACCCATCAGCCCTGCCAGAATATGTTGCCAGCGCAGGGTCAGCCCCGGCAGCAGCAGGGGTGCCAGCACCACAATCAGCAAGGGCCACAGGTAATTGACCAAATTGGCCTGTACCGGCGGCGCATGTTGCAATCCGACAAAAAGCAGGAAGTGGTAACCAAACAAGCCATAGACACCAAGCGCCAGAGTGGGTAGGGGCACCCGCCAAGCCGCCAGCCGGAAACCCGAGAGGGGCAGCGCGATCAGGCCGCCAATCAGCAAGGACAGGCCCGTCAGCAAGAACGGTGGCACATGGTTCAGTGCCACCCCAAGACTGGCCAGGCTGCTCCAGAGCCCGATGGCCCCAAGCGCCAACAGCTTGGATTGCACGGGCTTGAATTGATCATTCATGAATTTGACGTGGTGTAACACCCCCTGTGAATCAGCGGGCCGAGGCCTTGATCATATCGGCGGCCTTTTCGGCAATCATGATCACCGGCGCGTTGGTGTTGCCGCTCACAATACGCGGCATGATGGAGGCATCCACCACACGCAAGCCCTGCAGGCCATACACGCGCAGCTCGGCATCGACCACATCCATGTCGCCCGGCCCCATGCGACAACTGCCCGCCGGGTGGTAAATGGTGTCCGCCAGATTGCGGATGGCCAACTCGATCTCATCGTCGGTTTTAGCGCCGGCCGTGAGTGCCAATTCGCGCCCACCGAATTGGGCCAGCGCCGGTTGCTGCAGGATGTTGCGCATCAGCCTGAAGCCGCGCACCATGCGGGCCATGTCGTCTGGCTCACTCAGAAAAGCCGGATCCACCAGCGGCAGCGCCAGCGGGTCCTTGCTGGACAGGCGCACGCTGCCACGGCTTTTTGGGCGCAGCAGACACACATGACACGAATAACCATGGCCCAGCGGGGTGGTGCGACCATGGTTGATGAGCTTGCCAATGACAAAGTGCAGTTGCAGGTCGGGCAAGGCTTCGGAGGGCTTGCTCTTGATAAAGCCGCCCGCTTCGGCGAAGTTGGTGGTCAGCATGCCACTGCGCGTCTTGCGCCACTCAAAAACTCCCTTGAGCACACGTATCGCGCCCCCCGGCGAGGCGCCGAACAGGTCCTGGCAACCGGGCGCATCGACCACCTGGACCATGTCGATGTGGTCATGCAAGTGCTGACCGACACCCGGCAGATGGTGGATCGGCACAATCTGGTGCGCCAGCAGGTGTTCGCGCGGACCAATGCCCGAGAGCATCAATAACTGGGGAGACTGGATGGCACCCGCACACAACAAGACCTCCCGGTGGCAGCCAAGCCGCTTGGTCTGCCCCTGGTGCAGATACTCCACGCCCACGGCACGTTGGCCCTCTATCAGGATGCGTGTGGTGTGTGCACCGGTCACCACCGTCAGGTTAGGCCGTGACAGCGTGGGCTTGACATAGGCCTTGGCCGCGCTATGACGCTCGCCATTTTTATGAGTCACCTGGTAGCGGCCCACCCCTTCCTGGCTGACACCATTGAAATCAGCATTGCGCGGATAACCAGCCTGCACACCCGCCTGTACAAACAGTTCACCAAAGCGGTTGGGGCTGCGCAAGTCCATCACATTGAGTGGCCCGCCCACACCATGAAAATCATCGGCGCCACGCTCGTTGTTTTCAGCTTTTTTGAAATAAGGCAGAACCTCGGCGTAAGACCAGCCGGGGTTGCCCTGTGCTGCCCAGAAATCGTAGTCGTCCGGGAAGCCGCGGGTATACACCATGGCATTGAGCGAGCTCGAGCCACCCAGTACCTTGCCGCGCGGCTGGTAACCAGCCCTGCCATTCAAGCCAGCTTGTGGCACAGTGTTCATGCCCCATCCCAGCAGACTGAATTTCGCCATGACAGCCAGGCCGGCCGGACAATGGATCAACACGCTTCCGTCTGCCGGACCAGCTTCCAGCAGCGCCACGCTCTTGCCCGGGTCTTCTGAAAGCCGGGCGGCGAGCACGCAGCCGGCAGAACCTCCACCGATAATAAGGTAGTCGTACATGGCGATATTCGGGTAATGCATGGTAAAAAGTCAAGGTACCTTAATGCAAGGACTGCCGGGCGTGTAGAGTTTGGCACCCAAATTGCTTGCCAGAAATGGGAAAGACGAACACCGTACGCCCGATAAAGACATATGCCTTGGCCCAGGTCTTGAAGTCAGGAGGATGGTTATGCTTGCCCATATATTTATAAATTTGATGTCGAGAAAACAATGAACCAGGCCGATACTTTGTTTCCCAAGAAGGGAGAGGAATCGCTGTCTCCAGGCGTTCACCGGACTGTAAGTACAGGTCTGGACAAGGCGCATGCGCCACCGCCGGCATTCAGCTGGCCAACACCGCCATTTGCCAGTTATGAGGCCCAGCAGCTCTGGCGCGATCCACAGGAATGTGAACTTGAAGGCCTCAACGGCGCCATACGGCGTTGTTTGCTGATTACCATGGACGTGGTCAACAAGGTGGCGGTGATTCAGATTGCGCGGAACAAGGCGCCCGTTTCGCTGCCTTTCTCACAGTTTTCCCGTCTCCACCTGAAAAAGTTGCTGCATCCACAAGAAATTCAGACCACCGAGCAGTTTGCCGAGCTTCTGGGCCACCGCGCCACGGTGGAATATCGCCTGCAACTCTCGCCTGCAACTCAAAAACGGGCAGCCGCTTTCAGGTTTGACCATCGGTTGTGTGGACACCGACTATGGCCTTTACCTGTTTCAACCGGTCGGCGACAAGGGGTCGATTGAGCGTGTCTTCATGCCGCGCGAGGCCTACACCAGTTTCACTCTGGGCAACCAGATTGGAGAAGTGCTGATTCAGCAACAGGTGGTAACGGCTCAGCAAGTTGAGCAAGCCGCTGAAGAACAAAAAAATTTACGGAATCGCAAATTGGGAGATTACCTGTTGGATACCGCTGTCATACTCCCGGAGCAGTTGACCCAGGCATTGGCCCAACAATCCAGAATGCCGATGGTCAAAGTCGGTGAAGCACTAACCCGCCTTGGTTATATCAGTGAGGCCCAGCTTCAACTCGCACTGGAGAAACAAAAAACAGAGCGATCAATGCCCCTGGGGGAATTGCTCATCCGGATGGGTTACCTGACGCGTAGGGACCTCAACACCGCACTGGCGCGAAAAATGGGTTATCCGGTGGTCGATGTGAGCCAGTTTCCTATTGAAAATAATGCATTGAAAAACATCCCGATGACCACCGCACTGCGGCTCAACGTGATGCCGCTGATGGTGCACGACAACGTGCTGGTGGTGGCTGCAGTGGACCCGACACAGCGCAAGATTCTGGAGGAACTGGAATTCCTGGTGCAGGGTCGGGTCATCGCCACCATCGGTGATGAGCAGCAAATCAGGCAGAGGATTCGGGAGACGTACGAGAAGTTTGGCTTGCATTACCATGCGCTCAATGAAGACTTGCCTGATACTGAGAACGCCGATCCCGAACGCACAAGCTCTTCCGAATTGCTGGAGTCGATGGAACTCAGTAGCTATGATGAAATCGCCGAAGACGATGAAAAAGCCATTGAACAGTCCGACAACACGCTGGTGAGACTGATCAACACCATGATCATCGAAGCCCATGCGCGAGGCGTCTCCGACATTCACGTCGAGTCACAGCCCAGGCGCGCCAAGGTGCGCATCCGTTTCCGCAAGGATGGCATGTTGTCGCCCTATCTGGAGTTACCACACACCTACCGCGCCGCTCTGGTGGCGCGGCTCAAGATCATGGCGGACCTCGACATTTCCGAACGACGCAAGCCACAGGATGGCAAGATCAATTTCAGCAAATTCTCCAAGAACCACCGGCTGGAATTGCGGATTGCCACCATCCCCACCGCCAACGGCCTTGAAGATGTGGTGATGCGCCTGCTGGCTTCAACCAAACCGATCGCCATGAACAAGATCGGCCTGACCGAGGCCAATTACGTCCAATTACAGGAGGCCGTCTCCAGGCCCTACGGTATGGTGCTGTGTGTGGGACCCACGGGCTCGGGCAAAACCACCACACTGCACTCTATTCTGGGCTACCTCAACACGCCCGAACGCAAGATCTGGACTGCAGAGGACCCGATCGAGATTACCCAGCCGGACTTGCGCCAGGTACATATCAACCCCAAGATTGATTGGACCTTTGCCAAAGCCCTGCGCTCCTTCCTGCGCGCCGACCCCGACATCATCATGGTGGGTGAAAT
>JBEGLK010000121.1:0-316 GCA_041183605.1 Pseudomonadota bacterium | reverse complement strand
GCCGAAACCGTGACCCGGCTGATCGACATGGGCATGGACCCCTTCAATTTTGCCGATTCACTGCTGGCCGTGCTCGCTCAACGACTGACGCGCAAGTTGTGCATGTCCTGCCGAACCGCCGAACGCGCCAGCGATGACTATGTCAACGAACTGCTGCATGACTACCTGCACGCGTTCCCAGAAAGCGTCCGACCCGCGCAAGACGAGGTTTTGGCGCAATGGCTACGTGAATACGGGAGCCAGGGCTGGCTCAACCACTACACGGCTCCAGGCTGCCCTCAATGTATGGGCACCGGCCTGTCGGGACGTATCGGCC
>JBEGLK010000120.1:0-9913 GCA_041183605.1 Pseudomonadota bacterium | reverse complement strand
CAGCATGTCGGCCACCTGCTCGCGCAGCGGGCCGTAGCCTTCGCTGGCGGCATACTGCAGGGCACCGGCCGGATCGTCCTTGAGCACTTTGGCACAGGCGGCCTCAAACTCAGCGACCGGAAAGGTTTTGCTGGAAGGCAGACCGCCGGCAAAACTGATGATGCCCGGCTTTTCGGTGACCTTCAGGATTTCGCGGATCACTGAGGGATTCATGCGCGCGGCGCGTTGCGCCAGATGCCAGGATGACGAGGAAGTGGTCATGAGGATTTTTTGTTTATTGGAAAAACCGGATCGGGAAAAGAAAACACTTGCCCAAAAAAATGCGGTGACCATCACAGCCAGCGCGATCGCGAATGTTACCCCTAGCCTGCGGCCTAGACGGTGCTCATCCACAGCGCCGTGACGAGCAGCATGGCAGCCATGCCGCGGTTGAACCAGCGCAGGCGTCGCCCGCCATGTTCCGGGTCGGCCAGCCATTGGCGCAAGAGTGTGCCCGCCAGCGCGTAGCACAGGTTGCTGGCCAAGGCAAAAGCCAGCAGCATGGGCAACACCACGGCAAACCGTGCCCACAGGTCGGGCTTTCCGGCCAGCCAGCCCGCGACCACGGTGAGTGCCAGCATCCAGGCCTTGATGTTGAGAAATTGAAGCATCACGCCATGCCAGAAAGTCACTTCCAGCTTGTTGGCATCGGCTCGGGAAAGTTGACGCGTATCCCAAAGTTTCCAGGCCAGCCAGATCAAATAGGCCATGCCGCTGGCTTTCACGCCCAGGCTCAGAGGCGGCAGGCTCACGACCAGGGCGCCCAAGCCGCTGGCGCATAGGCCAAGCAGCAAACCCCATCCCACCATCACCGCGAAAACAAAACGCAGCGCATACCTCAGGCCGAAGTTGGCCGCTAACGCGGTTGACAAAGCGGTGTTGGGGCCGGGTGTGAAGCTGACTGCCGTGCAAAGCAGCAACAGCGCGGTGATCTCGGCTGCGCTCACGGCGGCGTCATAGCCGATTCAGGGTGTGCCACCAGACGCTGGCTCCAGCCAAGCAGTGCCGCCTGAATGAAGGTTTGGGTTGACTCAGTGCACCACCACAGGGTTTTGTGCCAATCCGGCGTATTGTTCCAGTGTGTCTTCCACTTCTTCTTGAGTGGGTGTCTTGGTTTGCCAAGCCGAGATTTGCTGCTGAAACAATTCAGCCCAAGAGCCGTCGAGGTACACCTCTTTGTTGGCGCGTTTGTCCACAATCTCGAAGCCGTGGCGCACCAGTTGCGGCACGACCAGCAACTGTTCGCCCGCCTTCATGTCGCCGGGCTGCACATCGGCCGCGACTGCGTTGGCCAGCATGTGGGTGACAGAATAAGTTTCGGAGTCGTAAAGCGTGTGCATGCGTTAAATTATCCATGAATCCGGATGGTCTTGAAGCTGGGTGCAAATTGGCGCATTTCAAGGGCTGTCAGCACTCTCCGAGGCTGACCATTGTTGATCCACATAATCACCATTGGCTTCGGTGATGCGGATACGCGCTGGCAGGTAGGCCAGTCCGGGTGCCAGCCAGACCTCGAGTTTCTGGTCGTAGGTCTGGCGCGGCTGGCGTACCAGTTTGAGGCCTTGCTGGGCACCTCCCGGCAGGTCGAGGACTTCCATGTCACCAAAGGTGAAAAGCCAAAGGTCGGCCTCGCGCGGGCCCACGGTTTGCACGCTTAACGTGGTGCCGGGCGTGAAGTGCTGGGGCGCACTGGCAACCAGTGTTGCGAGCTGTATCAGCACGCTCAGGCGGTCCTGGGCACCGGGCTGCAAGGGCACGCTGGGCGTGTTGGCGCTGAAGCTCACCATGCCCTGTGCGTGGTTGAAATGGGCGGCCACCTCGCTGCGGCTCTTGTCAGAAAAACGCTCGGGGGCTAGGCCAAGCTGATCGACTTGGCCGCGGCTGGTTTGTACCCGCGATTGCCCGAACGCGCTGATGCTCAGGCGTGCCGCATAACTTTGATTGTGTTGTTGCCAGAGCAGTTCGCTACTCAGACGGAAGGGGAATTTGTTGGCCTCAACGCGGTACACCAGCTTGACCGAAGCCGGCAAGGCATCGGCACGGAAGGCCGGATTCGGGACGGCTGGCGCCGCGCTGGTTTCAGCCGGCGCATGGACCACGGCACTGGCCAGCACCTTCAGGGACTCTGGCGCAGCCTCTGGTGCGGGCGTGATGGCCCGTTCTGTTGCAACGCTTGCACTGGCATCGGATGGTGGGTTTGCGCGACTTTGGTGTTCTGCTTCAACCGGGAGCACCATGGCTATTGGCGGTGCAGCAGCCGGCACTGCAATGTTTCTGGCCGGCGCGGGCCTTGGTTTGTCCGGTGTTATCGACTCGGCTTGGATGGATGCCGCTTTTGGAGCAGCGGTCAATACCAGCGCACGCGTGGTGAATGTGGGGCTGTCAAGGCTTTGCGCGGCGGGCAGATGGAGCGGCAGCAACTGCATCATTGCCAGGTGCAGCAGCAAAACCGCCAGCACCAGGCTGAACCAGGTTTTCAAACGCATGGCATCACCGTTACGCCGGACATGAGGTGGCTCAGGCCAACTGTGAAATGAAGATCTTGACCCCGCGCAACAGCATCTCGATGGCCACGGCCACCAGCACCAGGCCCATCAGGCGCTCCAGCGCCATCACAAATCGGTCGCCGGCGATGCGCTGGATGCGCTCGGCCAGCACCAGCACCACGGCGCACACAGTCATGGTGACACACAGCGCAGCAATCCACTCGATCCTTTTTTCGGGCGCTTGCGACACCAGCAATAACACGGTGGCCAGGGCCGAGGGTCCGGCAATGGCAGGAATCGCCAGCGGCACGATCAGCGGCTCGCCCGCAAGACCGTCCGATTCCAGCTTGGGCGGCGGGAACACCATGCGCAGCGCGATCAGGAACAGGATCACGCCACCGCCAATCTGCAGCGACAGTTCGCTCAGGTTCATCAGCTTCAAGAAACTTCCGCCGACAAACATGAAGGCCAGCAGCAGCAAAAAAGCGATCAGGACTTCGCGCAGGATGACACGCGCGCGCCGCTCAGGCGCCACGTTTTTGAGCGCGTTGGCAAAAATCGGGATGTTGCCAATCGGATCAGTGATCAGGATCAGCAAAATGGTGGCTGAGGCAAATGTGTAGTTCATGGCGTGGCCGACGGTTCAACTGGCGTAGAGCGTGTCAAGGGATGCGAAGCCCTTGATCTCGATCGGATTGCCAAAAGGGTCACAAAAGAACATGGTCCATTGTTCACCCGGCTGCCCGGCAAAACGCAACTGCGGCGGCAGGATGAAGCTGATGTTGGCATCGGTTAAACGCTTTGCCAGGGCTTGCCAGTCGGGCAGCGCCAACACCAGGCCAAAGTGGGGCATTGGCACCAGGTGTTCACCCACGTGACCGGTGGAGGCAGTTTTGAAGGGTTCGCCCAGGTGCATCGAGAGCTGATGCCCAAAAAAATCATAGTCGACCCAGGTCGCCGTGCTGCGGCCTTCGCGGCAGCCCAGCACCGTGCCGTAAAACTGGCGTGTTATATCGAGATCGGTGACGTTGAAGGCAAGGTGAAACAAGCTGTTCATGGCAGCAAGAATAGCAGAGTGAGGCAGTTCACCTTGGCTCAAGGCTGTGCGCCATGGAGCTTGAGCTTGCCGGCCACCAGCACGGTTGTCAGGCTGATCGTGCAGCCGAGCAGGGCCGCGATCCAATAGTGCTGCACCAGATTGTTGGCATCACGGCTGATGATCTGGCCGCCAACAAATGCTGCCGACCCCATGGCAGCCGACTGCACTGCCGAGTTGAGTGCCATGAAGGTGCCACGCAGCTGCGGATTGGCGGTGGCCGTGAGGATGGCCATACCCGGGATCATGCGCCCGCTCATGCAGGCAAAAAACGAGACCGACACCAGCAACACGGTCCAGACCGGCAAACCGGCGGTCAGGGTGGTGGCCATCATCGGCAGTATGACCAACGTGGCCATCCATCGGAAGACGCGCACCTTGCCCAAACGGTCGGTCAGGCGACCCACCAGGCGTGCCGTGAACAGCGTGACGACGCCACCACACAAATAGACCAGAGGGATCCGTTCCGCTGGCCAGCCCACATTGGTTTGCAGATAAATCGTGATGAACGGGATCACGGTAAAGCCGGCAAACATCAATAGCCCTGAAAACAGGAATGCCATTCGGTGATGCGGGTCGGCCAGCACCTGCACGATGGCGCCCAGGGCACTGCGATCCTGGCCGGCGTGCAAATGGTCGCCCAGCGCAGGCAGCGTCACATAGGCGCCAACAACCAGTAGCGCCACCATGGCGGCGATCGCAAAAAACGGCATGTGCCAGCTGAAATGCGCCGCCAAGTAAAGGCCTAGGGGAACACCAGCGACGGTCGAGACTGAAAATGAGGTCATCACGACACCCATGGCGCGGCCGCGCCGGGCAAAAGGAATGACATCTGCCACGATGGTGTGTGTCAGCGCTGCCAACACCCCGCCAAAGGCACCTGCCAGCACCCGCGCCGTGATCAACGTTTGGTAACTGGTGGCCAGTCCGCAGGCCAGCGTGGCCAGGCCAAACAGGCTGTAGAGCACCAGCAACAATTTTTTGCGGTCGTATTTGTCGAGATAGGTGGCCGCCAACAAGCCGGAGGCGCCTGCCGCCAACGTGTAGGCCGACACCAGCAGGCCAAAACTGGCATCCGAGATCGCAAACATGCGGATAAATTCTGGCCCCAGCGGCATCATGATCATGAAGTCGAGGATGTGTGTGAACTGGATGCCTGCCAGCGTCAGCAGCAGCCAAACCTCACGTTTGGAGGAAAGTTGGGTGTTCAAAAGCTTGGTTTCAAAAAGAGGAAGGGGGCTATTAGAAATTGCTTTTTGATTCGCCGTATGGCGAAGGGTTGAATGGGTTAAGCTGTTGTCTGTGCCATGTCAACCCATCCCCTAGGAGAACAACATGAGTGAGTCAGAAAACGCCGGTTTTGGAAAATTTGTCCCTGGTTTTGATTTTTTACAAAACCTGGCCAAGGGTGCTACGCAGACCGTGCCACAAATGCCAAATCTTTCCAGCTGGGTCGCGCCCTCGCTGAACGAGGAAGAGCTTGACAAACGTATTGCAGAACTCAAGGCGGTGCATTTCTGGCTCGATCAAAACTCCAAGGCCCTGGCAGCCACGGTGCAGGCGCTGGAGGTGCAAAAAATGACGCTGGCCACGCTGAAGGGCATGAACTTCAATATCAGTGATGTGGCCAACGCCTTCAAACTCAAGGCGGCTGACGCGGTGCCATCCGGAGTGCAAAAAGAGGCCGAAAAAGCCGAGGCGCCCGCCAAGACCGTGGCTGACGTGGCCGGACAGGCTGAAGAAGTCGCCAAAAAAGGAACCAAGACCGCCAAGCCCGCGGCAGCCGCAGCGGCAGGCATGGTGGATCCGATGCAGTTGTGGACCGCATTGACCCAGCAATTTCAGCAAATTGCCGCCGGCGCCATGAAGGAAGCCAGCAAGGTTGCAAGCGGCGACACGGTGACAGCCGCCAAAAAATCGGCCGGAAAAAAGGTGGCGGCCAAAAAGGCGCCGGCCAAGGCAGCAGGCAAGGTTGCCGCCAAGACCAGCGCGCGCAATCGTTGACGTTCGCGGTGAACAGACGCAGGCCCGGCCCATGAAACTTTTTCCCTATGCCCACGCGACCCATCCGCAATGGGGCATGGCGGCCGAACTGGTGCTGGCGCAGCTGCGCGCGCAGATCGCCTTGCATGGTTATGCCAGCAGTCCGACGCTGGCGCTGCTCTACATCACCGACCACTATGCTGATGATGCGCAAGAAATTCTGGATTACCTGAGTGCCGAGCTGCCCGAGATCACGGATTGGTCCGGCACCGTGGGTGTGGGCATTGCGTCCAACAATGTCGAGTACTTTGACGAACCCGCGCTGGCTGTCATGTTGTGTGAACTGCCCAGTGACCAGTACCGTGTGTTTTCGGGGGTGGCGCCGCTGGGGATGGCGTTCGAGGCGCACACCGCGCTGGTGCATGCCGACGGCCAGACCGCCGATCTGGCGGAGCTGATTGAAGAGCTGGCCGCGCGCACCGATTCCGGTTATGTCTTTGGTGGCCTGACGTCGAGCCGCCGCGCGACGGTGCACTTTGTCAGGGGCCAGGGCGCAGCCAGTGGTGTCTTCAGCGGCGGCCTGAGCGGGGTGGCCTTCGGGCCGGAGGTGACGCTGGTGTCGCGTGTCACACAGGGGTGTCAACCGATCAGCCGCGCGCACCAGGTCACGCGCGCCGAGCGCAACCTGGTGCTCACGCTCGATGGTGAACCGGCGCTGGACCTGATGCTGCGCACGCTGAACGTGACACTCGATGAGCCGTCTGAGGCGCTGCGAGCCGTGCGCGCCACACTGGTGGGACTGACCGCGCCGGCCACTCTGGCCGACGGCTCGCCCACCGTGACCCGCACCGGCAACTTCGGTCCGGACGTGATGGTGCGCCACATCATTGGCCTGGATCCGGCGCGTGCCGGAGTCGCCCTCGCTGATGTGGTTTCGGAAGGCATGGAGCTGGCGTTTTGCCAGCGCAACGTGCAGGCAGCGCGCGCCGACCTGATGCGTATTTGCGCCGAGATCCGTGAAGAACTTGAGCCGCAGGAGCAGGCGCTTGAGACTGCCACCGAATTGGCCCAATTCGGGATTGATGCTGCGCCGCATCCGGCACGCGCGATTGCCGGCGCCATTTATGTGAGTTGTTCTGGTCGCGGCGGTGCCCATTTTGGCGGCGACAGTGCCGAGCTGCAAATCATTCGCCGCGCCCTCGGTGATGTGCCCTTGATCGGTTTTTTTGCCGGCGGCGAAATCGCCGGCAATCATCTGTATGGTTATACCGGGGTGCTGACGGTCTTTACCGGGAAATAAAGCGCGTCCAGCGCCGCCGCAGCCGGCGTTTCAGCAACCGCCCCAGCCGCCACGGCCAGGAAGCCCGCACTTGTCGCAGCAATGCTTCCTTCCAGTCGATCCAGCGCAGATAGGTGTGCGCAAACCAGCCCAGTTGCATCAGCGCCGGTTGGGTCAGGGTGAACAGCCGCGCCACGATGGCGGTGCCGAGCACCTTGGCGGCCAGAATGACCAGCGTGCCGTCCAGCACCTTGCCTTGGCTGATGAACCACAAGGCCAGAAACTTCACCGGCAACAGCATCAGGGTGGGCAGCAAAAAAATCGCCAACGCCGCATAGGGCGGTAGCTTCTGAATACGCTGCTCAAGCCAGCGCATTCCGGGCAGGCGGCCGACCCAGGCCAGCGCCCGGTGCAGCGGCTCCCAACCCCATTCCTCGAACAGGATCACCAGCGCCAGCAGCCAGCCGAACAGGGCTTTGAGCAGGCGGGCGAGCAAGTTCATGGCTTGTGACGATCAGGCGGACAGTGTTTTATCCATGCAAATCTGGAGTTTCATTCCATGATTTGCCAGGATAAATTTACACCCCGCGTGCCCGGTCGGCCTTGAATTGCTGGCGAAACGCGCCAAAGGTGCCGGCATCAAGCGCGGCACGCACCTCGCGCATCAGGTTCAGGTAATAGTGCAGGTTGTGGATGCTGGCGAGCATCGGGCCCAGCATTTCACCGCAGCGATCCAGGTGGTGCAGGTAGGCCCGGCTAAAGCCGCCGCTGATGCTGCCGTTGGGCCGGGTCACACCCTTGCAGGCATAACAGGTGCAGGTGGCATCGAGCGGGCCGTGGTCGGACTTGTGGCGCGCGTTGCGCATTTTCAGGTCGCCAAAACGCGTGAACAGGGTGCCGTTGCGGGCGTTGCGGGTCGGCATCACGCAGTCGAACATGTCCACGCCCTGCGCCACACCTTCGACCAGATCTTCGGGGGTGCCGACGCCCATCAGGTAACGCGGCTTGTGCCAGGGCAGGCGGTGCGGCGTGTGCGCCATGATGCGCAGCATTTCTTCCTTGGGTTCACCAACGCTGACGCCGCCGACCGCGTAGCCCGGGAAATCCATCGCGACGAGCTGTTCCAGCGACTCCTGGCGCAGGCTCTCGAACATGCCGCCCTGCACAATGCCAAACAGCGCGTTGGGGTTTTCCAGTCGGGCAAATTCGTCCTGGCTGCGTTTGGCCCAGCGCAGGCTCATTTCCATCGAGGCCCTGGCCTCCTGCTCGGTCGTTTTCTGGCCCTTGGTTTTGGGTTCGACCGACAGATAGGGCGTGCATTCGTCGAGTTGCATGGCGATGTCGGAGTTCAGCGTGGTCTGGATCTGCATCGACACTTCTGGCGACATGAACAACTTGTCGCCGTTGACCGGGCTGGAGAAATGCACACCTTCCTCGGTGATCTTGCGCATCGCGCCCAGGCTCCAGACCTGGAAGCCGCCCGAATCGGTCAGGATCGGTTTCTTCCAGCGCTCAAACTCGTGCAGGCCGCCAAAACTTTGCATCACGTCAAGCCCCGGGCGCATCCACAGGTGGAAGGTGTTGCCCAGGATGATTTGCGCGCCCATGTCCTCCAGACTGCTCGGCATCACACCCTTGACGGTGCCGTAGGTGCCGACCGGCATGAAGATCGGGGTTTGCACCATGCCGTGGTTGAGCACCAGGGTGCCGCGGCGCGCGTGTGTGCCGGCATAACCGGTTTCAGGCACTGGCGGGTCGGTGCGCAGCAGGTCGAACTGAACCACGGGTTGGGCGTGTGGCGGGTGCGGATGGTCGTGTGGGTGATCGTGTGTCATGGCAATGGCAAGGTACTTGGCCGCTATTGTCTTTGATCTGCGGGTGACCGGCCGCGCCCGCTCCTGAGCGCCAGAAAAATGAGAATTCGCAATGAGGCAGGCGTGCGGCCGACTTAGCATGGTCCGAACCGATCAACCCGAGGAGCATCACCATGAAACATGTCAGCAAAAAAGCCTCTCTCATCGCCGTGTCACTGGCGCTGTGTGGCGGCGCCGTATTGGCACAACAGCAGAAAACCGACTTGGGCAAGCTGGAGTACGACAGCAATTGCGCCATTTGCCACGGCTCGTCAGGCAAGGGGGATGGCTCGCTCAGCACCTTGCTGAGATCGAGCGCAACCGACCTGACCCAACTGGCCAAAAAAAACCAGGGCATTTTGCCGGTCACCCGGATGTATGAGGTGATCGACGGACAGGGTGTGCCGAGCCACGGCAATCGCGAGATGCCGATCTGGGGTCGCACCTACCAGGTGGAAGATGCGCAACGGCTGATTGAGGCGCGTGGCAATTACGACGCGGCGGCTCTGGTGCGGGGGCGTATCCTGGTGCTGATCGAGTACATCAACCGGCTGCAGGCACGCTGAGCTTGCGCGTCAGCAGCATGGCATCGCCGTAGCTGAAGAACCGGTATTTCTCGCGAATGGCATGGGCGTAAAGACCCATGATGTGTTCGTAACCGGCAAAAGCGCTCACCAGCATCATCAAGCTGGACTTGGGCAGGTGAAAGTTGGTGATCAGCGCATCCACCAGCTTGAATTGAAAGCCCGGCGTGATGAAGATGCGGGTGTCGCCGGTCGTCTGTCCACTCAAGGCCCAGGATTCGAGTGTGCGCACCGTCGTGGTGCCGACCGCCACAACACGGCCGCCACGCGCGCGGCAATCGGCAATCGCCTGCCGGGTGGCGTCTGGCACTTCGTACCATTCGCTGTGCATCTGATGCTCGGACAAGTCTTCGGTCTTGACCGGCTGGAAGGTGCCCGCACCCACATGCAGGGTGACGTGGGCGCGCTGTACACCCATGGCGTCCAGGCGGGCCAACAAGGCTTGATCAAAATGCAATGCGGCCGTGGGTGCGGCCACCGCGCCGAGGTTTTTGGCAAACACGGTCTGGTAACGTTCGGCGTCCTCTGCCGAGTCGGAGTGCGTGATGTAAGGCGGCAGCGGCACATGGCCGTGGCGTGCCATCAGGGTGTAG
>JBEGLK010000119.1:0-6146 GCA_041183605.1 Pseudomonadota bacterium | reverse complement strand
CTGACCGGCCCCGCAGTCTTCCTGGCATCCGATGATTCGGACTATGTGACTGGCGCGGTCTTGACGGTGGATGGCGGGTTCACGGTTTCGGTGGACTAAACCACTGCCGGCCAGGCTCCACCCTGCAGGAACGCCGGGTCATTGCGCGCTGGATGCAGGTCGCTGGCTGCAACCAGTGGCCTGACGCAAGAATACCCAGGGCTGGATCGACATGTCCAATATCATCACGGTCTGGAATGTCCGGAAGACCTGAATATGTAAAAACTTTGCTGAACTTTTTATCAAAGGTACCAGCCATGAACTTGAGTTTTTCAGCCGGCGACATCACCGTGCATCGCATCGTGGAGATCGTGGCGCCCTTCAAGCCGGCGCTGGAATTTCTGCCAGCCCTGACACCGGCGCTGCTCGACGAGAACCGAAGCTGGTTGCAACCGCATTCCCTGGGACCTGGCGACATCTTCAATCTTTGTTACCAGTCGTATATTGTGCGCACGCCGCAACACACGATTCTGGTCAACAGCGGCTTGGGTAATGACAAGCTTCGGACACGGCCGGAGTGGCACATGAAGTCCGACGACCACTGGATGCGGGGGCTGGCCGCCGTCGGTCTGACGGTGGAGGACATCGACTACGTCATGTGCACGCACCTGCAACTCGATCATGTGGGCTGGAACACGCGACTGATCAACGGGGAGTGGGAGCCCACGTTCCCGAACGCGCGCTATATTTTTGGCCAGCGCGTATTTGCGGCCACCGAGGCGGCCCACGAGCAAGCTCAGAGTCAGGTCTACCTGGATAGTTTGCTGCCGATTGTGCGTGCCGGCAAGGCGGACCTTGTGGCTGACGACTACCGGCTGGGGGACTACGTGCGGGCCATGCCCCTGCCTGGTCATACAGAAGGACAGCTGGCTTTCTGCTTTGGCAAGACGCGGGACGACGTGATCGTGACCGGTGACCTGCTGCACCTGCCACTGCAGCTTCGGTATCCGGAGCTCTCCTTTGTCAACGACAAGGACCCGGTGCTGGCCGCGACCACGCGCCGCGCGTTCCTGGAGCGTTATTGCAACACACCAACGCTTTTGTGCACATCGCACATTCCGCTACAGGCAGTCGGGCGCATCACGCGCTGGGGGGATGGTTACCGACTCGAGTAAGTGGATTGGCGCCAATTTCAAAGAGACAAGAGGAAAGATGTGTGTCCAAGCGGCGCCTGGAGGGAAGGAAATGTTCTAAAAATAAGCACACGGAGTCCCGAAAAATCACATTGACATACCTTAAGGCTGCTACCTAAACTGTACTTAATGCATAGTGTTGACAAAACCCTATTGCTGATCCAATGGCCAGATATTCCGGTGTCCGCCTCATGGGTGACCGGTACGGCGGCTTGATGCAACCCTTCTTTGAAAGAAAACCCTTGGCTACGCCTACTACTACTGAATCGACGACTGAAGATTTTGCCCTGGTGCTCAGCAGGTTTGCCCAGGCTGCTTCCATCAAGAGTCTGCCTGCTTCGGCGATTGCCGCAGCCAAGATCAACCTGTTTGATACGCTGGCCTGTGCTGTGGCGGGCTCGACCGCGGCCGCTGTGGCTGAAGTGCGTGACCTGGCGGTTTCGTGGGGTGGGGCGCCACAGGCCTCCGTTCTGGTCTATGGAGACAAAATTCCGGCGCACCATGCGGCTTGGGTCAATGGCACCATGGCGCACGCCCGTGATTACGATGACGCCCATGATGCTGCCGTGCTGCATGCAGGGGTCTCGGTGGTGCCGGCTGCATTGGCTGCGGCCGAGTTGCGCGGTGGCGTCAGCGGCGCCGACCTGATCGCAGGGATCGCGGTCGGCTTGGAGACGATTTGCCGTCTTGGGGTTGCCACCAAGATCACCATCATCGAGAGCGGCTACATGTACACCCCGCTGTTTGGTCACTTTGCCGCCACGCTCGCCGCGGCACGGGTGCTCGGACTCAATGAAGCCCAGACGGTCAATGCACTGGGCATTTCTTACTCCCAGGTGGCGGGTAATCACCAGGTGACGCGTGATGCGGCGCTGACCAAGCGCATGCAACCCGGATTTTCGGCCATGTCGGCGCTGCTGTCGGTGCAAATTGCGCAGCGTGGCATTCGGGGTGTGCAAAACACCTTCGAAGGCGCAGATGGCTTCCTGCGTGTTTACCTGCATGACCGTTGCGACCGCGAGGTGCTGCGCGAGGGGCTTGGCCAGCGTTATGAGTTTGAGCAATTGAGCTACAAGCCGTACCCCTGCTGCCGTTTCAACCACTCGGCGATCGATGCCGTGCTCGCCATGCGTGCTGCCACCGGGATCAGTCACGAACGGGTCAAGCGGATCCGGGTCGGGTTGAACAATCAGGCTTATGAAGCGGTTTGCACCCCCATCGACATCCGCAAGGCACCGCGCACCGTGGTGCAGGCACAGTTCAGTATTCCGTACACCGTTTCCACGGCTTTGGTGGATGGCAGTGTGGGCCTGCGGCACTTTGCCGAGCCGTCATTGCAACGCCCGGACATCCTGGCGCTGGCACAAAAGGTGGAGCCCTACGTGGACGAAGGTATCGAGCGGACCTCGGGCCGTGGCGTGACGCCTGCCATCGTAACGGTCGAAATGGAAGACGGCAGTGTCCACAGCCATCGCGTCGATGTGCCGTTTGGTCATCCAACCCATCCGATGTCGGTGGCTGTGTCTGATGCCAAGGCAGTCGACTGCTTCCGCGCCGCGGCCGTGCCGCTGCGTGAAGATGCACCGAGCCAGCTGCGTCAGTTGGTTGACGGGCTTGAATTGGTCGACGATGTGCGCAGCATCACGCGTGCCCTCACGCCTGCTTCCTGAATTCGATCTGGACAGTGGTGCTGTCGGGTGTAGCGTTGATATAAAGAAGGAGACGACATGAATCTGAAGAATGCGCTGGGTCGCAGGTTGTTGCTGGCTGCTGCCGCCACGATGCTGCTGCCCTTGCAGGCAGTTGCACAGGCGCAATGGCCCACCAAACCGGTCAAGCTGGTCGTGCCGTTTGTTCCTGGCGGCAGCAACGACATCATTGCTCGCGTGCTGGCCAACAAGCTCAGTGCTCGTTGGGGTCAGTCCGTGATGGTGGACAACAAAGGGGGCTCGGGCGGAACCATTGGCACTGACTTTGTTGCCAAATCCGCACCCGATGGCTACACCATCCTTTTTGCCTCAACCTCCATCACCACCAATGCGGCGAGCGGCAAAAAACTTCCCTACGATCTGTTGCAGGACCTGGATCCGATCTGCATGGTTGCTGCCACCCCGTTTGCCGTGGTGGTTTCCAATGCGCTCAAGGTCAACACCTTGAAAGAGTTCATTGATCTGGCGCGCAAGTCGCCAGGAAGCATCAACTACGGCACAGCTGGCATTGGCGGCATCAACCACCTGGGAACAGAGTTGTTTGCCCTGTCGGCCAAGGTCGATCTGACCCATGTCCCTTACAAGGGCATTGGCCCGGCCTTTACCGATGTCATGGGTGGTACCTTGCAGATGGTGCTGCCGACCGTCGCCTCGGTGGTGCCCCATGTGCAGGGTGGAAAAATGAAGGCTCTGGCGGTCACCAGTCCGCAGCGAACGGCATTGCTGCCCGAGGTGCCCACCGTCGCCGAGGCCGGGGTGCCGGGCTTCCAGCTCGAGGCCTGGTTTGGCTTGCTCGGACCAGCCCATATGCCAGTGGACCTGGTCAAACGCATCAACGAGGACCTGAAAGTGGTGCTTGCAATGCCTGATGTGAAGGAACTGCTCGCGCGTGATGGCACCTATCCCAGGCACAGCACACCCGAGGCGTTCAAGGCTCTGGTGAAGTCTGACTTGGAGCGCTGGACGAATGTCATCAAGGTTTCCAAAATTATTCTCGATTAATGAATCCGATGCAGAAAAAAATCAAATTATCCGATCTGCGCTTTGCAGAACTGGTTCGTCCCCATGATGTGATCGGCTGGCCGCAGGGCCCCGGTGAACCGCTGGCCTTGACTGAAGCGCTGGTGGGTCAGCGGGCCGAGCTCGTGTCGCCGGTCTTGCTTTTCGGGCTCACTCAATCCGAGACGCTGCGGCCCGAGATTGCCGACCACTTCAAGTTCCATGCGCTCAACGGCGCAGGAAACAGCCGGCGTGTGACCGCGCTGGCCGAGATTTTCCCGAGCCATCTCAGTGCCTTGCCGTCACTGTTTCGTAGCGGTCAGATCCACCTGGACGTTTTGCTGATCCACGTCACACCCATGCCCCAAGGCGGTTTCTCGCTTGGCGTGATTTGTGACTTCACCCAGGCCATGATCCAGCAGGCGCGGCTTGTCATTGCCTTGGTCAATCCGGCGCTGCCGGCCATGGGTGGTGATGCGGTTGTGGCCGAGGCCGACATCGATGTCCTGGTCGAGAGTGACAGCCGCATCCTTGACCTGCCCGACCCTGAGCCCTCGGTAATCGAGCGCGCGGTGGCGCGTCAGGTGGCTGCACTGGTGCCAGACCGTGCCACGGTGCAGTTGGGCGTGGGCACTTTGCCAGCCGCCGTCGCCGAAGCCTTGACCAGCCACAGAGATTTGGGGGTGCACAGCGGCGTGGTCTCCGATGTGCTGGTCGACCTCGTGGAGCGCGGCATTGTCACCAACGCACACAAGGGCCGTGATGTGGGTCGCACCGTGACCGGTGGCTTGTTTGGTACCCAACGTCTGCGCGACTTCGCAGTGAGCTCCGGCCTGATTGAGATGCGCAGCGCCGACTACACCCACAACATGGCCGTGATGGCAGGCCTGTCGCAGTTCTACACCATCAATTCCGGCATCGAGATCGATTTGTCGGGCCAGGTGAATGCCGAAGTGGCGGGTGGACGTTACCTCGGTGCAGTCGGTGGATATGTCGACTACATTCGTGGCGGGCCGGCTTCGATCGGCGGACGTTCCATCATTGCCTTCCCTTCGGCGACACCTGACGGCAAACATTCACGCATCGTCGCATCGCTGGGCAACCGGCCCGTGACAGCGCCGCGCAGCGATGTTGATGTGATCGTTACCGAACATGGTGCGGCGCACTTGCGTGGTTGTGCCTTGCGTGAGCGGGCCAAACGCCTGATCAGCATTGCGCATCCTGATCACCGTGAAGCACTGGAGCGTGCCTTCCATGATCAGGCACGTGCTTCCTGAACCCGACCACAGCTTACAGAAAGAAAAGGATACCCATGAGTGAAGAGAAAGAAATCATCCTCAGTCACCTCGGCAACGATGTTTACGAGATCCTGCTGAATCGGCCCGAGCGCATGAATGCGCTGGGTGTAGCAACTGTTGCCGCCCTGGAGCAGGCTGTGGTTGAGGCTGCAGCCAAACATGCCCGGGTCTTGTTGTTGCGTGGTAGCGGCCGTGCCTTCTGCACCGGCGCCGACCTGAAGGAGCGTAAGAGCATGGATCTCGCCGCCCGCCTGACCCACAACGCAGGCATCCGCGCTGCGATTGACGCCGTGGCGCGTGCCAAGTGCGTCACGATTGCCGTCCTCAACGGTGTGGCCGTGGGTGGTGGCCTTGAGTTGGCGCTGGGTTGCGACCTGCGTTTTGCGGCTGCCGGCATCTCTATTGGACTGACCGAAAGCCGTGTGGGCGCCTTCCCTGGCGCCGGTGGCTCGCAGCGACTGCCACGCCTGATCGGTGCCAGCCGCGCCATGCACATGATGTTCACCGGCGAGCCAGTCACCAGTGAATACGCACACAGCATTGGCCTGGTCAATGAGCTTGTGCCGGCCGATGATTTGCAGGCGCACGTACTGGCATTTGCCGAGAAGTTGGCGAGCCGATCGGCACCCGCTTTGGCGACAATCAAGCAACTGGTTTACCAGGGCATGGAACTGCCGCTGGCCGCTGCACTGCGCGTCGAACGCGCCGCCTTGCCAGAGATTCTGGGGTCTGCCGACTATGCGGAGGGCCTGGCGGCTTTCGCGGAGCGTCGCCCCCCCAAATTCACCGGTATTGTTGAATAAAAAAACCTCACCAGCATCCCCTTTAACCCCTGGCGCAAAAGCGCTTTACTTGAACGAAAGAGACGAAACATGAGCAACCAGCAACTGAAACTGACGGAAGAGCAACGCGCCCTCGTAGGCGCGGTGACCGACTTGGCGCGCGACAAGAATTGGCGCACCAACTCT
>JBEGLK010000118.1:0-6161 GCA_041183605.1 Pseudomonadota bacterium | reverse complement strand
GCTTCGGCACCCAGCGTGTGGCGGGCGCGGAATTCGAGGTCGTTGATTTCGCGGCCAAACTCGTGCAGGCTGCCCAGCGCCTTGCCCGAGATCACGCTGCCCAGACTGCTGGAAAACAGCGCACCAAACATGCTGACCCGGTATCTGGTGGCAAAGTCACCCAAGTGTGCCAGCGTTTGGTGGCCAATGCCGCGTTTGGGCGTGGTTACCGCGCGCAAAAAGGCCGGGTCGTCGTTGTTGTTGATCCAGAGCCTGAACCAGGCGCACAGGTCCTTGATCTCGGCGCGGTCAAAGAAGCTGGTGCCGCCCGACACCTTGTACGGAATGGCCGCCTTGCGCAGTGCCTTCTCGAAGGTTTTGGCCTGGTGATTGGCGCGGTAGAGCACGGCAAAGTCCCTGAACTCCTTGAACTGCTGCCCGGACTGGTTCAAACCGCCGGCGCGCAAGCTCTGGATACGTGCCACGGCGCGCTCGGCCTCGTGTTCTTCGGTGTCGGCGTCAATCACCCGCACCGGTTCACCTTCGCCGAGATCGCTCCACAGGTTTTTCGGGTATAGCTTGGGGTTGGGGCCAATCACGTTGTTGGCAGCGCGCAGGATGGCACTGGTGGAGCGGTAGTTCTGCTCCAGCTTGATGACCTTGAGCGCCGGGAAATCAACCGGGAGTTTTCTCAGGTTGTCGAGTGTGGCGCCACGCCAGCCGTAGATCGACTGGTCGTCGTCGCCCACCGCGGTGAAGCGGGCCTGCGCCGGGTCCTTGCCGCCCACCAGCAATTTCAGTAGTTCGTATTGGGTGGCGTTGGTGTCCTGGTATTCGTCGACCAGAATGTGGCCCACCTGCTTTTGCCATTTTTGACGGACGTGTTCGTGGTTTTGCAACAGTTTCAGGGGCAAGCCGATGAGGTCGTCAAAGTCGACGCTCTGGTAGGCGGTGAGCCGTTCCTCGTAGTGGGCCATGACACGCGCCACGATGCGCTCGCTGTCGTTGCTGGCCTGGGCAGCAGCAGCGGCGGCGTTGAGGCCCTGGTTTTTCCAAAGGCTGATGGTCCATTGCCATTGGCGCGCAGTGGCGGCATCCACACTGCCGCCGGCGTCTTTCAGAATGCTGGTGACATCGTCACTGTCGAGAATAGAAAACTGCGGTTTCAGGCCCAGAGCTGCGCCGTCTTCACGCAGCAGACGCACGCCCAAGGCGTGAAAGGTGCAAATCACGGCGTCCTTGGCCGCGGGGCCGATCAGGCCGCGGGCGCGTTCTCGCATTTCGGCGGCGGCCTTGTTGGTGAAGGTGATGGCGAAGATGTTTTTTGCAGCCACACCCGACCTGATCAATTGGCCGATCTTGTGGGTGATGACGCGCGTCTTGCCAGAGCCGGCGCCGGCCAGCACCAGGCAGGGACCGTGCATGAAGTTCACGGCCTCCTGCTGGGCCAGGTTCAAACCAGCGCTCACGTCAGGACGGGCGTTTGACGGCTGCTTCGAGCGCCTGTACAAACATGGCGGCCACGTCAAAACCGGTCTGGTCAAAAATCTCCTGGAAACAGGTCGGACTGGTGACGTTGATTTCGGTCAGGCTGTCGCCAATCACGTCCAGGCCCATCAGCAGCAAACCGCGCCCGGCCAGCACCGGGCCAATGGCCTCGGCAATGCTCCGGTCGCGCGCGCTCAGGGGCTGTGCCACGCCTTTGCCGCCAGCGGCCAGATTGCCACGTACTTCGCCGCCTTGCGGAATGCGCGCCAGGCAATAAGGCACGGGCTGGCCGCCGATCACCAGGATGCGTTTGTCGCCCTCGGCAATGGCGGGCAGGAACTTTTGCACCATCACGGTCTGGGCGCCGTCCTGGTTGAGTGTTTCGATGATGGCGCCGAGGTTCAGGCCGTCCGCCTTGACCCGGAAAATGCCCATGCCACCCATGCCGTCGAGCGGTTTGAGGATGATGTCCTGGTGTTCGGCATGGAAACGTTTGATGTCCTGCGCGTCGCGCGTGACCAGGGTTGGGCCGATGAACTGTGGCCATTCCATGATCGCCAGTTTTTCCGGGTGGTCACGCAGGGCACGGGGTTTGTTGAACACCCTGGCGCCCTCGCGCTCGGCTTGTTCCAGCAGGTGGGTGGCGTAGAAATACTCGGCATCAAACGGCGGGTCCTTGCGCATCACCACAGCGTCAAAGTCCTTGAGCGGCTGGCGCGGCGCGTCGGGCGCCTGCTGTGCCGTACTGAACCAACGCAGGTGATCACCAGTGAGTGTGATGTCGCGCACCAAGGCGGTCACGGCGCCGCCGCGCTGCCACATGATGTCCTTGGGTTCACAGGCGCTGATCTGGTGACCGCGGGCCTGGGCCTCGCGCATCATGGCAAAGGTGGTGTCCTTGTAAATCTTGAAGGATTCCAGCGGGTCGGCAACAAACAACAACTTCATGAAAGGCATTCCAGACTTATTTGGGAGAGATGTCAAAGTGTGATTTTCCCGCCCTTTGGACCAACAAGGCCAGCGCGCCCGCAATGACCCCCCAAAAGGCCGAGCCAACACCGGCAATCACCACGCCGCTGAGGGTGACCAGAAAGGTGATCAGGGCGGCTTCCCTGTGAAAGTCGTCGCGCAGTGCGGCAGTCAGCGCGCTGCCGATGGTGCCCAACAATGCGAGGCCGGCAATCGCGGCAATCAATTCTTTGGGAAATGCGGTGAGCGCACCGGTGATGGCGGTGCCAAAAATACCCAGCAACACATACAGCGCGCCGCACGAGACCGCGGCGGTATATCGTTTTTCGGGGTCGGGATGGGCTTCGCGCCCCATGCAGATGGCGGCCGTGATGGCGCTGAAGTTCAGGGCAAAGGCGCCAAAAGGGGCCAGTACCAGTGTGGCCAGGCCGGTGAGGGTGATGACGGGGGAGGTCTTGATGCCGGGTTTTTCCGCGTTGTGGCTGTAACCGGCAGCGGTTATGGCGGCCACGCCGGGCAGGTTTTGGGATGCCATGGTGACCACAAACAAAGGCACGGCCAAGCTGATGGCGGCCGACCAGGTGAAGCTGGGTAATGTCAGCACCGGCCTGGCCAACTCAAAACGGATGCCGGGGCCGGCAAAACCGGTGCTGGCCGCGACATACAAAACGGCCATCAACAGCGTCAGGGGCACGGCATAACGTGGCAACAGCCGTTTGCCGATCAGGTAAGTGGCCAACATCACCAGTACCAGCGGCAGATTGCTTTGCGCCGCGCTGAAAGCCTGCATGCCAAAACGGGCCAGCACACCCGCCAGCAAGCCCGAGGCGATGGCCATCGGCAGGTGATCCATGACGCGTTCGAACCAGCCGGTGACACCGCACAGCGTGATCAGGATCGCACACAACATGAAGGCGCCCACGGCTTCGTTCATGTTGAAGGCACCTGCCGCCCCGGCCGTGGCCAGCACCGCCGCACCGGGCGTGCTCCAGGCCACCATGACCGGCTTGCGCCACCAGAGTGAGGGCAGCAGCGTGCACAGGCCCATGCCCAGGCCCAGCGCCCACATCCAGGAGCTGATCAGTTCAGAGGTCGCACCAAAGGCCAGCGCCGCCTGAAAGACGATGGCGACCGAACTGGTAAAACCGACCAGCACGGCGACGAAGCCGGCGGTGAAGGCGGACAGGGAAAGATCTTTGAAGAACTGCAAATTAGCTTGAAGTGTTGGTGACAGAGCTAAATTTCAATCTTGCTGCCCAACTCCACCACCGAGTTGCTCGGCAGGTTGAGGAAGTTGGCCGCGCCGCTCGCGTTCAGGTGCATCTGGGCGAACAATTTCTCCCGCCAGGGGGCCATGCCGCTGCCCAGCGTGGGTGCAATGGTGTCGCGGCTCAGGAAATAGCTGGTGTTCATGGGCTCCAGCTCGAAACCGCGCCCTTTCATCAATTGCAAGGCACGCGGCAGATCGGGTTCGTTCTTGAAGCCATAGTTCACCACCACCTGCCAGCAATCATGCCCCAGCGTTTCCAGTTCAAGACGTTTGTCCATTCCGATCCAAGGCACTTCATGGTTTACTACGGTGACAAACAGGTTGACCTCATGCAATACCTTGTTGTGTTTGAGGTTGTGCAGCATCGCGTTGGGGACGGTACCTGGTGCGGCGGTCAAGAACACGGCCGTGCCCGAAACCCGGGTTGGCGGACTGACAAAAACCGCTTCCAGGAAGCTCACCAGATCAATGGCATCGGCGGCCAGTTTTTTGTTGAGCAGACGACGGCCATCGTTCCAGGTTTTCATCACGGTGAAAACGCCGGCAGCAATCACCAGCGGGAACCAGCCGCCGTCGACCAGTTTGAGCAGGTTGGAGCTGAAAAAAGCCAGGTCGACCAGAAAAAACAGGCCGGTGGCGCCCACACACAACGCCAATGGATAGTGCCAGGCATAACGAATCACAAAAAACGTCAGGACCGAGGTGATCAGCATGTCCAGCGTCACGGCAATGCCATAAGCTGCGGCCAGATTGCTCGACGATTTGAACAACATCACCGCCAGCACAATCAGAACAAACAGCCCCCAGTTGACAAAAGGCATGAAGATTTGTCCGGTTTCCTTGACGCTGGTATGCCAAATTTGAAAACGCGGCAGGTAACCGAGTTGAATCACTTGTTTGGTGACAGAAAAGGCGCCGGTGATCAGCGCCTGCGAGGCGATGACCGTGGCCAAGGTGGCTAGGCCCACCAAGGGCAACAACGCCCAGTCGGGCGCCATCATGAAAAACGGGTTTTTGACCGCTTCCGGGTTGCTCAGCAGCAGGGCACCCTGACCAAAATAGTTCAAGGTCAGGCAGGGCATGACAATGAAAAACCAGGCCAGGCGAATCGGCTTTTTGCCAAAATGCCCCATGTCGGCGTACAGTGCTTCGCCACCTGTCACGCACAGCACCACGGCGCCCAGGATGATGAACGTGGTGAGGGGTTGGCTCCACATGAAAGCCAGTGCGTAATGCGGGCTCAAGGCCTGCAGAATTTCGGGGTTGTGCACGATGTGTGACACGCCCAGAATCGCAATCGTGATGAACCAGACCAGGGTGACCGGGCCAAAAAACTTGCCAATGTCTGCCGTTCCGCGTTTTTGCACCGCAAACAGGCCAAACAAAATCACCAGTGTGAGTGGAATCACCGCCTTATTGAAAGTGTGTGATACCACTTCCAGGCCTTCAACCGCTGACAGAACCGAGATTGCCGGTGTGATCACGCCATCACCATAAAACAGACAGGTGCCAAAAACACCCACCAGCAACAACACCCTGCGTAATTGGGGCTTGTCTTTGACCGACTGCGAGGCCAGCGCCAACATCGCCACCAAGCCACCTTCGCCGTTGTTGTCGGCACGCAGCACCAGGGTCACATACTTGAGCGAGATGATGACGGTAAGCGTCCAGAACAGGATCGACAGCACACCCATGACATTGGCGGGCGTGAACTGAACATGTCCCGAACCAAAAACTTCTTTGACGGCGTACAGCACACTGGTGCCGATGTCGCCATAGACCACACCAATGGCGCCCAGGGTCAGGGCGCGTAGCGACGATTGAGATATTGCCAAATAGTCACCCGCAGGCTTCAGGCCGCCGGACTCCGTGTCATGATGGAACGCTATTTTGCGTCAAAAAGGTCGCCTATTCGAAATCCTGGGCTTCCGGGTCGGTGGCTTCCAGTTCATAACTGGCGGCCAGCATGGCCAGGCGCCCCACCACGCCATACATGTAAAAGCGATTGGGCACGCTGGCACCCGGTTTGACCCCTGGCTGGGGCAACTGGGTGCTGTGCTCAAAGGCCAGCGGCACATACCCGGCACCGGGCGCGTTGAGGTTTTCGTCGATGCCGCGCCCGGCATGGACCCGGTAGAAACCGCCGACCACGTAGCGGTCCATCATGTAGACCACGGGTTCGGCCACCGCATCGTTGACGCGTTCCTGGGTCAACACACCTTCCTGCACCATGAAGTCATGCGGGAGGAATGGCGCTTTTCGTCCCTTGTTCAGGGTCTGGATGCGTTCCTGCAGGGCCTGTATGTCTTTGGCATCACGGACGGTGACAATGCCCAGTTCGTGGGTGCCGTGGTCGGCCTTGATCACGACAAAAGGCTTTTCCTTGATGCCGTATTCCTTGTATTTGCGTTTGACGCGGTTCAGCACGTTGTCGACCTGGGTTTGCAGGCAGTCA
>JBEGLK010000117.1:0-12098 GCA_041183605.1 Pseudomonadota bacterium | reverse complement strand
GGTAACAGAGTAAATGTCAGATGCCTAAACATCTATCTCCACCGAGTCCCCATGCAGCTCCATCAACTCCCGGCGCGCCGCGGCCTCACCCTTGCCCATCAGCTTACTCATGAGCTCCGACGTCTGCAGCACACTCTGGCTACCCAAATGCACCGGCAACAACCTGCGGGTGTCGGGGTTCAGCGTGGTGTCCCACAACTGCTCGGCGTTCATCTCCCCCAGGCCCTTGAAGCGACTGATGGTCCATGCGCCTTCGCGAACACCTTCCTTGCGCAGTTTGTCCAGAATCGCTGTGAGTTCACCTTCATCGAGCGCGTAGGCCTTGGATGCCGGCTTCTTGCCGCGTGCGGGTGCATCGACCCGAAACAACGGCGGCCGCGCCACAAAAACATGGCCGGCCTCAATGAGTTTGGGAAAGTGCTTGAAAAACAGGGTCAGCAGCAGCACCTGGATGTGCGAACCATCAACGTCTGCATCGCTCAGGATGCAAATCTTGCCGTAGCGCAGGCCACTCAGGTCCGGGCTGTCATCGGGACCATGCGGATCAACACCAATGGCCACCGCGATGTCATGAATTTCGTTGTTGGCAAAGAGTCGGTCACGCTCGACCTCCCAGGTATTCAACACCTTGCCGCGCAAGGGCAACACGGCTTGGCTTTCCTTGTTGCGGCCCATCTTGGCGCTGCCGCCGGCCGAGTCACCTTCGACCAGAAAGACCTCGTTTTCCGCAATATCGCGGCTCTCGCAGTCGGTCAGTTTGCCAGGCAGAACTGCCACACCCGAACCCTTGCGCTTTTCGACTTTCTGGCCCGCTTTTTGTCGGCTTTGCGCGGCCTTGATGGCAATTTCGGCCAGCTTTTTGCCGTATTCCACATTCTGGTTCAGCCACAGTTCGAGCGCCGGACGGACAAAGTTGGAGACCAGACGCACCGCATCACGCGAGTTCAGGCGCTCCTTGATCTGGCCCTGGAACTGCGGGTCCAGCACCTTGGTGGACAACACAAAACTGGCCCGCGCAAACACGTCGTCGGGCAGCAGCTTGACACCCTTGGGCAGCAGCGAATGCATTTCGACAAAACTCTTGACTGCGGTGTACAGGCCATCACGCAAGCCCGACTCGTGGGTGCCACCGGCCGGCGTCGGGATCAGGTTGACGTAACTTTCGCGCACCGGTTGGCCGTCCTCGGTGAAGGCCACACACCAGGCGGCACCCTCGCCTTCTGCAAAACTGTCGCTGTTGGCATCGGCAAAACCATCCCCCTCAAACAAGGGGATCACCGCCTCGGCGGTCAGGGTCTGCGTCAAATAATCGCGCAGGCCGCCCTTGAACAGCCAGGTCTGGCTCTCCTTGTTTTTTTCCTGCACCAGAGTGACCGAAACCCCAGGCATGAGCACCGCCTTGCTGCGCAGCAGGTGCTCCAGATGCGCCATCGGCCAGCTCAGGGATTCAAAATATTTGCCGTCGGGCCAGACCCGCACCGTGGTGCCCGATTTGCGATCGCCCTCGCCCGCCGGTCGCACGCTCAGGGGTTCGATCACATCGCCACCGGCAAACACCAACCGTGCCACCTGGCCTTCGCGGTAACTGGTGGCCTCCAGTCGCAGCGACAAGGCATTGGTCACACTCACACCCACACCATGCAGGCCACCGGAGAAGCTGTAGGCCCCACCCTTGCCTTTGTCAAACTTGCCACCTGCATGCAACTGGGTGAACACCAGTTCGATCACCGGCGCATTCTCGGTGGGATGCATGCCGAACGGAATGCCGCGGCCATCGTCTTCCACGGTGATCGAGCCGTCGGCGTGCACAATGGTCTTGATCTTTTTGCCGTGCCCGGCCAGCGCTTCATCAGCGGCGTTGTCAAGCACCTCCTGGATGATGTGCGCAGGATTGTCGGTGCGTGTGTACATGCCCGGGCGTTGCTTGACCGGCTCCAGCCCTTTGAGCACACGGATCGAGTTTTCGGAATATTCAGGATTAGATTTGGTTGCCATAGCGGCGCATTGTAATCAGCCGGCTTTGAAACAACTGGATGAATAACCAGTTTATGACTTCCTCAAAAGCCTGCAAAACAAGGATATCCGGCACATTTCGGTATATTCCGTATATGTCGCAATCCACAAAAACGCTCTCCCTCAAACAGGCCATGATCGTCACGCTGTCCATGGGGATCCGTCACGGCTTTGGCTTGTGGCTACAACCCATGACACAAAGCCTGAACTGGAATCGGGAAACTTTTGCCTTCGCGCTGGCCATCCAGAACCTGACGTGGGGCTTTGCCGGTATTTTTGCCGGCATGCTGGCCGACCGCTTTGGTGCCTTTCGTGTCATCGTGGGTTGCGGTCTGCTCTACGCCCTGGGCTTGTTCGGCATGGCTTATGCCAGTACGACGCTGCTGTTGTCTCTGAGTGCAGGGGTGCTGATTGGGATGGCGCAGGCAGGCACCACCTTTGCCGTCATTTTTGGCGTGATCGGTCGCAACGTCAGCGCCAGTCGCCGTTCCTGGGCCATGGGTGTAGCTGCGGCCGCAGGTTCGTTTGGCCAGTTTCTGATGGTGCCGACGGAAAGCTTCCTGATCAACAGCCTGGGCTGGCAGCAGGCGTTGGTGGCACTGGCACTGATGGCCTTGCTAACCCTGCCGCTGGCCTGGGGCTTGCGCGAGCCCGACTTCAGGGGTGGCGCCGGTCATTTCCGCGAACAGTCCATCATGCAGGCGGTAGGCGAGGCCCTCAAGAACCGCAGTTTTCAACTATTGACGGCTGGTTATTTTGTTTGTGGCTTCCAGTTGATGTTCATTGGCATCCACATGCCAAGTTATCTTAAGGATCAAGGAATCGCACCTCATGTGGCCAGTTATTCGCTCGCCCTGATCGGCCTGTTCAACATCTTTGGCACTTACGCCGCGGGCGTACTCGGCCAAAGCCTGCCGAAAAGATACCTGCTGGCCTTCATCTACCTGGCACGCGCAGTCGTCATCGGCGCGTTTTTGCTTGTCCCTCTGTCGCCCATGACGGTCTATGTGTTTTCGGCCTTGATGGGCATGTTGTGGTTGTCCACCGTGCCCCTGACCAGCGCCACCGTGGCGCAAATTTTTGGTGTGACGCATCTGTCAATGCTGGGTGGCTTTGTATTTTTCAGCCATCAGATCGGCTCCTTCATGGGTGTCTGGCTGGGGGGCTTCCTGTTTGATCGCACCGGAAGCTACGACATCGTCTGGTATCTCGCCATTGCGCTGGGAGTGATGGCAGCACTGGTCAATTTGCCAATCAGGGAAGCCGCCCTGGAGCGCGCACCGTTGCCACAAGGGGCCTGATCCTGTGAAACCACTCCACAAAGCCCTTCTTTATGCTTGCCTGCTGCTTGGCTTGGGATTGGTATTTGCCATGTATACGCAACCGGACTTCATCATGAACCTGGCCAACCAGGTGTGGGGTTGCTTTTAGTGTTGCAACACCAAGTGAGTGAACCCTCCGACTGGGTGCGTCGCTGGCATCATTTGATCCGGCCTGAGGCGCGCATGCTTGACGTGGCTTGCGGTGCGGGCCGGCACATGCAATGGCTGGCTCAACGGGGCTGTTTTTGCACGGGTATCGACCGCTCTGCCGAGGCCTTGGCGGCGGCCGGTCACTTTGGCGAAACGGTTCAAGCCGACATTGAAGGCGGTTCCTGGCCGCTGATGGAAAACAGTTTGCCCCGACGATTCGACCTGGTGCTGGTGACAAATTACCTGTGGCGACCACTTTTCCCTGTGTTGCTGCAAAGTCTGGCACCGGGTGGATTGCTGCTGTATGAAACTTTTGCCCATGGCAACGAGACGGTGGGCAAACCGTCGCGACCCGATTTTTTGTTGAAACCGGGCGAATTGCTTCAGTTATGCAACGCATTGCGCGTGGTCGCGTTCGAAGATGGTTTTTTGCCAGACCCCGCGCGTTTTGTGCAACGCATTGCCGCTTTCAAGCCACTTGAGGCCCCAGAGGCAGGAGGGCTGCCAGCGCGTTACCCACTCTCGCTAAAATGACACGTTAATCCAATTACCGTAAACCAAGATGCCACATTCAAAGCCCACTCTTACCGGCAGTATCGTTGCCCTGGTCACGCCCATGCTTGCTGACGGCAGCGTGGACTATCCGGCGCTGCGCAAACTGATCGACTGGCACATTGCCGAGGGAACGGATTGCATCGGCGTGGTCGGCACCACCGGTGAGTCACCCACAGTGAGCGTACAGGAACACTGCGAAATCATCCGTGTGTCGGTGGAGCAGGCTGCCAAGCGCGTGCCCATCATGGCTGGCTGTGGCTCCAACTGTACCGCCGAGGCCATTGAGCTGACCAAGTTTGCCAAGAAAGTGGGCGCGGATTACCAGTTGCAGGTCGTGCCTTACTACAACAAGCCGACCCAAGAGGGCCAATACCAACACTTCAAGTCCATCGCTGAAGCGGTCGACCTGCCCATGGTGCTGTACAACGTGCCCGGACGCACGGTGGCAGACATGACCGTCGACACGGTGCTGCGCCTGGCCCAGGTGCCAGGCATTGTGGGTATCAAGGAAGCCACCGGCAACATCGACCGTGCCCAGTGGCTGATCCGTGAAGCCCCCGAGCACTTTGCCATTTATTCGGGTGACGACCCGACCGCTGTAGCCTTGATGCTGTGTGGCGGACACGGCAACGTCAGTGTCACGGCCAATGTGGCTCCGCGATTGATGCATGAGTTGTGTGTGGCGGCCATCGCCGGCGATGTCAAAAAGGCCATGGCCATTCAATTCAAATTGATGCCACTCCACAAAAACCTGTTTGTCGAAGCCAACCCCATTCCGGTGAAGTGGGCTGTCGCACGCATGAGTTTGTGCGGTGGCACGATGCGTTTGCCACTCACTGAACTGACACCGGCCAGCGTCCCGTTGGTGGAAGGCGCCTTGCGCGAAGTGGGTCTGCTTTGACGCAAGACTTCACCGATTTCTAACCGCCGACCCGATCTTTGACCCGAAGGAATTTTTGTGAACCCTTTTTCCAGACTTGCAATCCTTGGCCTGACCCTGACATTGGGCGCCTGCTCAGTACTCGAGACCGATAAGGTAGACTACAAAAGCGCCGGCAAGGCGCCTTCGCTTGACGTGCCACCCGATCTGACCCAACTGTCGCGGGACACGCGTTATGTCGTGCCAGGAGCAGCAGTCACTGCCTCAAGTTTTCAAGTTGGCCAAACTGCCAGTCAATCCACGCCGACTGCTGCAAGCGCGGTCGGTGATGTGCGTATTGAGCGCGCTGGAACTCAACGCTGGCTGGTGATCAGCCGTCCGGCCGACAAATTATGGGATCCGGTCAAAGACTTCTGGATCGAGAATGGTTTTTTATTGGTGCTGGACCAGGCCAACCTGGGCATCATGGAAACCGACTGGGCGGAAAACAGGGCAAAAATCCCGCAGGACTTCATCCGCAGCGCCATTGGCAAGGTGTTTGATTCACTGTATTCCACCGGCGAACGTGACAAGTTCCGCACCCGGCTGGAGCGCAACGCCAACGGTGGCACCGACATTTTCATCAGCCACCGCGGCATGATCGAGGTCTATAACAGCACATCCAAAGACCAGACCGTCTGGCAGCCGCGTCCTGCCGATCCTGAACTCGAGACCGAATTCCTGCGTCGCTTGATGGTCAAGTTGGGTATTTCCGAGGTTCAGTCCAAAGCGCTGGTGGCAACGGGACCCGTCACCAACAGTGCACAGGTCGAGACCGTCAACGGTCAGCCCATGGTGCGCCTGAATGACGAGTTTGACCGCGCCTGGCGCAGGGTGGGTCTGGCACTGGATCGCACCAACTTCACGGTTGAAGACCGTGACCGCAGCAAAGGCATCTATTTCGTACGCTACGTAGCACCCAATGCTGAAAAAGCTGAACCAGGTTTCTTTGGCAAGCTGTTTAGCTCAGCCAAGCCCGAAAGTGCCCCGCAAAAGTTCAGGGTCACGGTGCAAAGCCAGGGCAGCACCAGCACCGTGTCGGTGCAAAACGCCGAGGGCAGCACGGCCGCGGCTGCAGACGCACAACGCATCGTCAAAGTGCTGGCAGACGACCTCAAGTAAAAAAATAAACCATCTCCGCGAGCCCTTCAATGGGCAAGGAAGACTTCAGTCCGACCTGCAGAGTTCACGGTCCGCGTACTTCTCAGTCCAGCCAGTGGGTGAACTCTGACACCGCCACACGCGGTGTGTGGAAGCTATTGACCGGCTGTTCTGTGTCCGCGTATCCCACTGCCATGCCGCACACCAGCATTTCATCAGCGCCCGCACCAATGTGTGGCAACACCAGCTTGGCATAACCATTCCATGCCGCCTGCGGACAAGTGTGCAGGCCACGGGCGCGCGCCGCCACCATGATGTTTTGCAAAAACATGCCGTAGTCGAGCAAGGAGCCACGACCCATGACGCGCTCAATCGTGAACATCAGACCTACCGGGGCATCAAAAAACCGGTAGTTGCGCTGATGTTGTGCATGCATTTTGTCTCTGTCACCCTTGCCAATGCCGAGCAAGTTGTACAGACCCCAACCATTCTCACGGCGCCGGTCGATATAGGGGCTGACCCATTTTTCAGGGTAGTAATCGTAAGCCTCGCGGTACTCGGTGGCCAAGGCCGGATTGGCACGCAGTGCTTCGTGAGCGGCACAAACCTTGTCCACCAGGCTGTCACGACTACGGCCTTGCAGCACATAAACTTTCCAGGGTTGGGTATTGGTGCCCGATGGCGCCCGGCTCGCCACTTGCAGGATGTCCTGCAATGTTTGCTTTGGTACCGCTTGTTGCGTAAAGGCTCTGACCGACATGCGCGCGTTGATGGCGGCGTCCACCGCAACCACCTGCAAATCCGCATCGTTCAATTTCTCGGTCGTCAAACGAGCTTCTCCAAGACAGCCTTCAGGTGTTCTGGCAAGGGCGTGGGCCGACGGGTGTGGCGATCCACATAAACATGAATAAAGTGCCCCTTGGCGGCCGTCAGTGACGCGCCCTGCGCAAACAAGCCCACTTCGTACCGCACACTGGAGTTGCCCAGACGCGCCACGCGAATGCCGGCCTCGACAGTTTGCGGAAACGCCAGCGGCTCGAAGTAGTTGCATTGGGTTTCGATCACCAGGCCAATCGTTTGCCCATGTTCAATGTCGAGCACACCCTGCTCAATCAGGTGTGCGTTGACTGCGGTGTCAAACCAGCTGTAGTAAATCACATTGTTGACGTGACCATAGGCATCGTTGTCCATCCAGCGGGTGCTGATGGGGCGAAACACTTTGTAGGCGCTGCGCGGTTCAGGTTGTGGTTTTTGCATGGATCAGGATTTTCGCTCTTTTAACAGGTCGCGCAAACGCCTGGGTGCAGGCACGAGTGGCGTGCGGCTGCGCGTCCAGGCGCCCTGGTCGGAAGGCGACAAGGCCCGACCCCGACTCATGAACCACGAGGCCAGCTTGTACAAGCCTGAGCGGCCATAGACCTGCGCCCAGACATTCCAGACGGCCGTGCTGGCCACGGTGCGCCCGGCACCGCTGCCACGCAAGGTGGCCTCATCACTTTCCGGCTTGGCTTGTGATTCGTTGCGCAGGCGCACCAGGATGTCGGTGATCGGGATCTTGACCGGACACACTTCGACACAGGCGCCACACAGCGTCGATGCAAAGGCCAGCGGGTAGGTGGCGTCCAAGCCCAGCATGTGCGGCGAGACGATGGCGCCGATCGGGCCCGGGTAGGTGGTGCCGTAGGCGTGGCCACCAATGCGCGCGTACACCGGGCAATGGTTCATGCAGGCGCCGCAGCGGATGCACTTGAGGGTTTCGCGCAGTTCTTCGTCGGCATAGGCCTGGGTACGGCCATTGTCGAGCAGGATCAAGTGCACCTCTTCGGGACCGTCTTTTTCACCGGGCTGGCGCGGGCCGCTGATCAGGTTGAAATAGGTGGTCACCGCTTGTCCAGTGGCCGAGCGCGACAGCAGGCTGTAGAGCGGCGGCACGTGTTCGAGTTTTTCCACCACCTTCTCGATGCCGGTGATGGCAATGTGCACTTTGGGCATGGTGGTGCACATGCGGCCATTGCCTTCGTTTTCCACCAAGCACAGGGTACCGGTTTCAGCGACGCAAAAGTTCACACCCGAGAGGCCGATGTCGGCGTCGGCAAACTTGCGCCGCAGCACCTTGCGTCCAATGCGAATCAGCGCGTCGACATCTTCGGTATATGCCACACCCGGAATTTCCCGGAATTTCTTCGGCAAACAGTTGGGCAATCTCCTGCTTGGTCTTGTGGATGGCCGGCATGATGATGTGCGAAGGCGCCTCGCCGGCGAGTTGCACGATGTACTCACCCATGTCGGATTCGAGCGCCTCGATACCGGCCGCTTCCATGGCGTGGTTAAAACCCACCTCCTCGCTCACCATCGACTTGCCTTTGATCACACGTTTGGCCTTGACCCTTGTGGCAATGCCCAGCGCGATGGCGTTGGCTTCATCCGGGGTTTGCGCCCAGTGCACCTGGATGCCGTTGGCGGTAAGCTGCGTCTCAAGCTGTTCCAGCAATCGCGGCAGGTTGGCCAGGCTGTAACGACGAATCTGTGAACCGAGTTCGCGCAGGCCCTGCAACTCGTCCTGATCCGGAAACTGGGCCCGCCGCTTGGCCTGAAGAAAGTCCATGGCGCCGCGGAAATTCTTGCGCTGCCCCGGGTCATTGAGCACAGCACGGCTGCGCTCCTTGAAGTCTTCCATCGGATAGATCTTGATGACCTGGCTCATGATGCCGTCTCCGGATTATCCGTGGCAGCGTGACACAGCAGCACCACCAACTCACGCGGACCATGGGCGCCATAAGCCAGTGTCTGTTGAATATCGGCAGTCTTGGATGGGCCGCAAATCAGCAGCGCGTTGGTCGGCAGGCTGTCCTTCCAGCCTTCGACGGTCATGGCCGAATAAAAATCAGCATGGATGGTGGCCACATCGAGCAGCACAAAGTGCACCGACGGCACCAATGACATCAGCCGCGGTTCGGCCGGTGTTGGCCACAGGATCAGGCTGCCGGTCTCGGCAATGGCACTTTTGGCCAATGTCAGCGAGGCATCCACTTCGTCAAACAACACATCGCGCCAGGAGTCGATGGACTCGGCATAACGCTTGAGCTCAAGGTTGGCCGGTTGACGCGCCTCCAGCGCGGCACCGTGCGGCGTCTCTGTGCCGATCAACAAGTTGCTCAGACCCTTTTCCGCAACCAGGCGCAACAAAAGATCAGGCCACTCGGCGTCCGTGGTGTCATGCACCTCGGTCTTGACGGCTTCCAACGCAGCGCGCAGGCGGCTCACGCGCTGCGCATTGTGCTCATGGCGCTGGTGCGCCTCATACCAGGCTTTGACGTCAGGCAATGGCAGCGGCGCTGGCGCGGTAGAGGCGCACAGACGCCCCAGAATGCTGCTGCGCGCGTTGGCCTCGGCTGCGCCGGTGGGGTTCGGGCTGGCACTCATGCCGCATCTCCGGTACTGGTTGGTTCTGTAGTTCGGCGCCACAAAAAGCTCGCCAGATGTTCACCCGGCAGCGTGGCTTGGGGCAAGCCCGCCAGCTCGTCCTGCTTGGCCGCGCGGCCGGTGATGTTAAGCAGGCAACCGCAGTCGGCGCTGACCAAGGACCCGGCGCCAGAGTCACGAATGGCAGCCACCTTGTCGTCGACGATGGCCTCGGAAATATCGGGGTAACGCATGGCAAAGGTACCGCCAAAACCGCAGCATTCCTCGATGCGTGCCTGCACCACCACCTTCACTTGCGCCAGGCTGTCGAGCAACGCCACGCTGGTCTCGTGTGCGCCCATTTCACGGCGCGCATGGCAGGAAGTGTGCAACGCGATCGTGCACGGCGCGCCCAGGTCGGGTTGGCTGAAATTGACCACATGCACCAGGAATTCACTGAGCTCATAAACCCGCTCCGACAGGTCCACGGCCTTGGCATGCAACACCGGGTCATCGGCAAACAGGTGCGGGTAATGCTTGCGGATCATGCCGCCACACGAGCCTGACGGAATCACCACCGGCCAGGGCTTGACGAAAAGGTTGAGCTGCTGCAAAGCCACGGCGCGGGCCTCCTCCGGAAAGCCGCTGCTGTGCGCGGGCTGACCGCAACAGGTTTGCGCTTCGAGGTAATGCACCCGGATGCCCTCGCGCTCCAGCAGGTTCACCGTGTCCAGACCGGCCTCGGGTGTGAACTGGTCAATCAGGCAAGTGGCAAACAGATAAACATCGGTCGGCTTTTCTGGATAACTTCGCCCCTCGAAAGTGCTCGCTGTCATGAATCATGTCTCCTCGTTGTTACGCGGCCCGCGGCCTGCATGGCTGGATTGTGAAACAGTAGAGGACTTTGCAGGTGTGAAATTCACACACCTGCCGATTCAAAAATTTCAAAGCGCATGGCCTTCCTGCCGAGCACGCCGCTATTGCCAGCGCCGGGCATGGGACAGTCCGATGCGAAAAGTCTGGCACTGGATCCGGACCGTCTCTTCAATTTCATTGCCATAACCACCTGCCATCACAAACGCGACCGGTATCTGCCGCTCAAAACACCAGTCGAACACACGTCGATCACGCGCCGCCAGGCCCTCCTCGCTCAAGGCCAGCCGTCCCAAGCGGTCACCCTGATAGGGATCGGCCCCGGCCAGATAAAGCACCAGCTGCGGCTTAAATCGGCAATCCAGTTCATTTAATGCCTGCTCCAGAACGGCCAGGTAATCCGCATCATTGCACCCGTCAGCCAGGGCCACATCCAAGTCACTGACTTCCTTGCGAAAGGGAAAGTTTTTCTCGCCATGCAGCGACAGAGTGAACACGCTGTCGTCGCCTTGAAAAATATGAGCGGTGCCATTGCCCTGATGCACATCGAGGTCGATCACCGCCACGTTCAAGGTTTGCTGGTGCCGCGCCCGGTACTCGGACTGTGCCAGCCGGGCAGCCACTGCCACGTCATTAAAAACACAAAAACCACCGCCTTTCTCGGCATAGGCGTGGTGTGTGCCGCCTGCGAGGTTGGCCGCCACACCATTTTGCAGCGCTGTCCGCACCGCGGCCACCGTGGCGCCCACCGAGCGCCGCGAACGCTCGACCATGGGCTCACTCCAGGGGAAACCGATCTCACGCATGGCAGCAGCGCTGATCCGCCCGCTGACCAAGGCCTCGATGTACGCCGGCGTGTGAACCAATGCGAGTTGCTCGTCACTGACACCGGGTGCGGCCAGCAGTTGCACCTCAGGCAAATGCCACGTGATGGCTTCGCGCAGCATGGCGTACTTGACCATTGGGAAACGGTGCCCTTCGGGCAAGGGCAGGACGAAGTGATCAGAATAAAAAGCCAGCATGGTGCTATTTTGTCCTGATGACTAAAGCGATGTTTTTAGAAATCCGTCTCTAATTTGCTGCATTGCAGCAAAAAATGCTTGCACAACCGCGGGATATCCCTATAATTCGTTCCATGCTGCACTGCAACATAACCGGGTCACACTCAGTTTCGTCGCAGATCTCTTTTTACTTAACTTACTGGAGAATTGAATATGCTGACCGTAGAACAAGTGCTGGCCTCACAAAAAGCCAACGTTGAAACCCTGTTGGGTCTGACTTCCAAAGCCTTCGAAGGCGTGGAAAAAATTGTTGAACTCAACCTCAGCGCTTCCAAAGCCGCTCTGGCTGAAACCGGCGACACCGCCAAGGCCATGTTGAGCGTCAAAGATGCCCAGGAATTGCTGGCTCTGCAATCCGGCTTGCTGCAACCCCTGGCTGAAAAGACTGCTGCCTACAGCCGTCACCTCTACGAAATCGCAACTGGCGCTTCCAGCGAGTTCACCAAGGCTTTCGAAAGCCAGGCTGCCGAAGCACAACAACAATTTGCCGGTCTGGTCGAAGCAGCTGCCAAGAACGCGCCAGCCGGTTCTGAAACCGCCGTGGCTGCACTGAAGAGCTCGGTCGCTGCTGCCACAAACGCCCTTGAGTCGGTGCAAAAAGCTGTCAAGCAAGCTACTGAAGTGGCAGAAGCCAACTTCAACGCTGTTGCTGCCACGGCAACCACTGCCAAGCCAGCCGCCAAAAAGCGTTAATTTTTAGAT
>JBEGLK010000116.1:0-6231 GCA_041183605.1 Pseudomonadota bacterium | reverse complement strand
GTTCTGGCCCTGTTATTTCTCAGTTGCGGACTGTGCCTGATCCAAGTGGCGCAGCGCCGGCTCGGTGCCGGGTCCAACCTGTTCAGCACCAGTCTGGCCGAGCTGGAGCGTGACCGCGCCAGTTTCACATCAACAACGCCAAATGAGCCCCAATGAGCTGCAACTGCGCCAGCAGCGCCTGTTGATCCGCAGTGCTGAGCTGCGCCTGCAACTGCGCGGCGATTTGCAGCGCCTGCAGCGGCCGGCCGCTTGGGCCGATCAAGTCATGAGCTGCTGGAACTGGCTCTCCCAGCATCCGCAGTGGCCCGCCGGCGCGCTGGCGCTGCTGTTGATACTCAAACCCAAACGGGCGCTGTCCTGGGCGGGCAAACTCTGGTGGTTATGGAATTCTGCCCGTCTGCTGCGTCGCTGGCGCGATGCCCTGCTGGCGCCTGAGTCAACGCGCTGATTGAAATAGATCTTGACTTGTGTTCTACCATCGGGGCCTCACGTCATCTGTGAAGCCCCATGGACACTGCCCTGCAACACCTTATTGACCAAATCAACACCGCCGCTTCGCAACGCACCCCCCTGCGCATCCGGGGCAGCGGCAGCAAGGATTTTTATGGCGAAATACTGCAAGGCGAAATACTCGACATGTCGGCTTACCGTGGCATCGTCAGCTACGAACCCAGCGAACTGGTGGTCACGGTGCGCGCTGGCACGCCGCTGGCAGAGCTCGAAGCCGCGCTGACCGAACGAGGCCAGTGCCTGGCGTTTGAGCCACCCCGGTTCGGCAGCCAAAGCGGCACCTGCGGCGGCATGGTGGCCGCGGGCCTGAGCGGCCCGGCACGTGCCAGCGTGGGCGGCGTGCGCGACTATGTGCTGGGTGTGCAAATGGTCAACGGCCGCGGCGAGCCCCTGAGCTTTGGCGGCCAGGTCATAAAAAACGTGGCGGGTTACGACGTTTCGCGCTTGATGGTGGGCGCCATGGGCACGCTGGGCCTGCTCACCGAGGTCTCGCTCAAGGTGCTGCCCGTGGCGCCGGCCGAGGCAACGCTGGTGTTCCAACTTGACCAGTCTGCTGCCCTTTCTCAACTGCACCGCTGGGGTGCACAACCCCTGCCGCTCAACGCCAGCTGCTGGGTGTGCGACGACACGACCCCCAACGCCCCGGAACTCCTGTTTGTGCGTCTGCGTGGCGCCATCGCGGCGGTCGAGTCGGCATGCAAAAAAATGCTGGCAGACGTGCCCGGGCAACGCATGGACAATACCCAGGCCGGACCGGACTGGACCGCTTGCCGTGATCTGAAACTGCCTTTCTTCGATACCCCAGCCGACAAATCGCTGGCACTTTGGCGTTTGAGCATGCCGCAAACGGCACCCGTGCTGGCCTTGCCCTGGCCGCAGTTGATCGAGTGGCATGGCGGACTGCGCTGGCTTTGGGCGCCAACATCAGCACAGCCACAATTGCAGCAGGCGGTCGGCGCGGTGGGTGGCTCGGCCAGCCTGTTTATCGCTGCCAGCAACAACACAACCGGCAACAAAAATTGCTTCGGTCCGTTAAGCCCCGCGATTGAAAAAATCCACCGTCGACTGAAGGCTGAATTTGATCCTGCCGGCATCTTCAACCCGGGCCGCATGTACGCCGACATCTAAAGCCGAAACAGATGCAAACCCAACTCAGCGCCCAATACCAGGGCACGGCCGATGGTCTGGCGGCCGAAGCCATTCTGCGCAAATGTGTGCACTGCGGCTTTTGCACCGCCACCTGTCCCACCTACCAGCTGCTGGGCGACGAGCTTGACGGGCCGCGTGGCCGCATTTACCTGATGAAACAAGTGCTGGAGGGCGCCGTGCCCACCCGCAAGACACAAGCTCACCTGGACCGTTGCCTGACCTGCCGCAACTGCGAAACCACCTGCCCCAGCGGCGTGCAATACGGCCATCTGCTCGACATTGGCCGCAAGCTGGTCGATGCCCAGGTGCCGCGCCCTGCAAGCGAGCGCGCACTGCGCTGGGCATTGAAAGAGGGGCTGACGTCCCCGTTGTTCGGCCCTGCCATGACGCTGGGCCAGCTGCTGCGGCCGCTACTGCCCAGGGCCTTGCAAAACAAGGTGCCGGCTCGGCAGGATGCCGGCCGGACCCCGACTCGAGAACACAAACGCAAGATGTTGCTGCTGGCAGGTTGCGTGCAACCCGCCATGAGCCCGAACATCAACAGCGCCACGGCCCGGGTCTTCGATGCAGCCGGCATCCAGTGTGTGGTGGCGCCCAAGGCGGGCTGCTGCGGTGCCGTCAAGTTTCACCTCAACGACCAGGACGGCGGCAAAGCGCAGATGCGCGCCAACATCGACGCCTGGTGGCCGCACATCGAAGCTGACGTGGAGGGCATTGTGATCAATGCGTCAGGCTGCGGCGTGATGGTCAAGGACTACGGCTACATCCTGATGGATGATCCGGCCTATGCGGTCAAGGCGCAGCGCGTGAGCCAACTCACCAAAGACGTGAGCGAATGGCTGCCTGAACTGGCGGTCAAGCTCAAAGACCAAGTATCTGCCAGCGCCAGCCGCGTCGCCTTTCACCCACCCTGCACCATGCAACACGGCATGCAATTGCGCGGCGGCGTGGAAAAATGCATGGGCGAGCTGGGCTTCAATATCAGGACCACGGGCTGCGAAGCTCACCTGTGCTGTGGCTCGGCCGGCACCTACAGCGTGCTCAATCCCGAGCTTTCCTATCAGCTGCGTGACCGCAAGCTCGGCAACCTGGCCACCACTTTTGGTGACCAGGCGCCCGAGCAAATTGTGTCAGCCAACATCGGCTGCATCACACACCTGCAAAGTGGCACCGCCATACCGGTGCGGCACTGGATCGAAGTGCTCGACGCAGCGCTGCAAAAATAGTCCATCCAGCACACCAGCGCTTGCAAGCTCGTGGAAAATGTCACCATGCACCTATCTCAAGCGCCTCTCGCCACAGCCATTTTGCTGGCCGCCGGTCGTGGCGAGCGCATGCGTCCGCTCACCGACACCTGCCCCAAGCCCCTGTTGAAAGTGCAGGGCAAAGCGCTGATGCAATGGCATCTGGAATCGCTCCATGCCGCAGGATGCGCCCGGGTGGTGGTCAATACCGACTGGCTGGGCGAACAAATCCTTGAAACATTTGGCGACCATTTTTTTGGCGGGCCGAGCCTGTCACTGAGCTACTCTCACGAAGGTCGCGACTTTGGTGGTGCGCTGGAAACCGCCGGAGGCATTGCCCGTGCCCTGCCCTTGCTGGACCAAGTGTTCTGGGTCCTGGCAGCCGATGTCTTCACGCCCGGCTTTGTATTCAGCCAGACGGCGCTTGAGCGCTTTGCCAGCAGTGGCCTGTTGGCCCACCTGTGGCTGGTACCCAACCCGGCCCACAACTTGGCTGGTGACTTTGGCCTGCAAGACCAGCCCGATGGCCCGGCCCTGGCGCTCAATCTGGCCAAGGACGACCCGCGCCCGCGTCTCACCTATTCCACCATCGGCCTTTATCGGCGCGACCTGTTTGAAGCCCCCTGGTGTGACATCGCTGCAGGCAACCCTCAAGGCGTCAAAGCCCCACTGGCGCCGCTGCTGCGCCGCGCCATGGACAATCACCAGGTTTCTGCCGAGTTGTACACCGGACCTTGGACCGATGTCGGCACACCCCAGCGGCTGGCCGAGCTCAATCCCTGATCTGACCCATCAAGAAATCACCATGAACACAAACGCCATTTACGCTCAGCGCCGCGCCCAGCTTGCCAAAAAAATTGGTGCCGGTGGCATCGCCATCATCCCAACCGCACCGGAACAACAACGCAACCGCGACAGCGATTTCCCCTACCGGCCTGACAGCTATTTTTTTTACTTGACTGGGTTTACTGAGCCCAAGGCCTGGTTGGTGGTCACCGGCGAAGGCACCTCAACGCTGTTTTGCCAACCCAAGGACATGGAACGCGAAATCTGGGACGGTTACCGGCTCGGGCCAGTGGCAGCCCCGGCCCATTTGGGACTCGATGCGGCGTTTTCGGTGGCCGAGCTGGATGCCCAATTGCCGGCACTGATCGACGGCCGGGAGACCGTCTGGTTCCCGTTTGCCACCCACAAGGGGCTGGAGACCCGCATTGACGGCTGGCTCGGCGGCCTGCGTGCCCGCGTGCGTTACGGCACCTTGTGTCCGAAAACACAAAACGACCTGTGCGGCGTGCTCGACGAAATGCGACTGATCAAGGATGAGTTCGAGGTGGCCACCATGCGCCGTGCCGGGCAGATCAGCGCCAGCGCCCACATACGTGCCATGCGAACCTCTGCCAACATGCTGCGTGCCGGCAGGGAAGTGCGGGAGTACCACCTGGAAGCCGAGTTGCTGCACGAGTTCCGCCACCACGGTTCCCAGTTTCCGGCCTATGGCTCGATCGTGGCGGCCGGTGCCAACGCCTGTGTGCTGCATTACCGCGCCGACCGGGGTCTGGTGCGCGATGGCGAGCTGGTGCTGATCGATGCCGCCTGCGAGCTCGACGGTTATGCCAGCGACATCACCCGCACCTTTCCCGCCAATGGCCAGTTTTCAGGGCCGCAACGCGCGCTTTACGAGCTTGTGTTGGCAGCGCAATACGCTGCCGTGGCGGCAACCAAAGCAGGCGCGCGTTTTACCGACCCGCACGACGCCGCGGTCAAAGTGCTGGCGCAAGGCATGCTTGATGTTGGCCTGCTCGACCACAACAAGGTGGGCGGCCTGGACGACGTGATCGAAAAACGCGCTTACTTCCAGTTTTACATGCACCGCACCGGCCACTGGATTGGCATGGACGTGCACGACTGCGGCGACTACACCGAGCCCAGTGAAATTGGCCAGGTGAACACGCGCAAGGACGCGCTCACCGGCGCCACCATCAAGGACCGCCCCGCGCGCATTTTGCGCACCGGCATGGCGCTCACCATCGAGCCCGGCATTTACGTGCGGCCGGCCGAGGGCGTTCCCGAACACTTCCACAACATCGGCATCCGCATCGAAGACGACGCTGTCGTGACCGATACCGGTTGTGACTTGCTCACCCGCGATGTTCCTGTGGAGATGTCCGAAATCGAGGCACTGATGCGGGCTTGAGCAACACACTCAGATGATTTCTAAAAAAAATGTCCTCGTCGTCGGCGTCACCGGGCTCGCGTATTTCCTTCTTTTTGAATTGAACAACGCACTGTTCACGTCGTTTTCGTTCTCGACGGGGGTGAACTGGATATTCCTGCCAAGCGGATTGCGGCTCGCGTTCATCCTTGTCTTTGGTCTTTGGGGCGCCGTCGGCATTGCGCTGGCCTCTTTCATCATCAATCTGCTTTTTTACTTTGACGGCAGTTTCGTGACCTCCGTTGGCACAGGGCTGATTTCGGGCTTCGGACCCTTGCTGGCACGAGCGATTTGTGTCGACCTGATCAAACTGGATGTGGATCTGAAAAACCTTGGCGCAGGCACACTGCTGAAAGTGGCCGTCATTTTCGCGGTGTTAAGCCCGATGCTCCATCAGGCGTGGTTCACACTGCGGGGGCAAACTGAGAATTTCATCCACAGCACGGCAGTGATGGTTGTTGGCGATTTGACAGGCACCCTGGTGGTTCTGTATGTCGCCAAATTCCTTCTTGGCCTGGCACCAGGTTTCGCAGCCAACTCGACGCAGGACAGCCGTTATTAGTTACCAAGTTGAAAAGCATTACAATTCACCCAACGCTGTCACGCCAGCTGGCAAATCAGATGCCTGTTTTGGGGAACAAAAAATATAAAGGCCACCATGATCATGGTGGCCTTTTGTCATTGTGCGTTGTCGATGCGGGGGAGCCGCTGTCATTCCTGCGCCTTGAGCAAGCAAGCATCCATCTCGGCCAGATACTTTCGGTACAACGGTGTGCCCACAATGTACTTGACGCGGCTATCCACCTTGTCGACCACCAGCTTGATGAGGCCCTTTTTGGACAGCGTCTTGAGTCGTCGGTGAACACTGCTGGGAGACACATCATCCAGCATATTCATGGCCTCCACCACACTGGTTTGTTTTCCAGCGGCCCAGCCCAAGCCGAGCTCGTTGATCAACCGGGCTTCTATCGCGTCCATGGGCGGATAGGTTGGCAGTTGACGAACAGCTTTGACCAAATTGAGAAACTTCAAATAAGACATGGATTCCTTCTATCCCAGAACTAGGGGAGATGGTAACCATTTTGATTAGGAATAGCTACTGTCCTGCGTGATGTC
>JBEGLK010000115.1:0-6270 GCA_041183605.1 Pseudomonadota bacterium | reverse complement strand
GCTGAACATGTTGCCAAAGTTGGAACTGGTGGCCATCATGATGTATTTCATCACGTTGCCGAAAGTGCGCCTGCCTTCCAGCACGCCCGCATGCAAGACCATCAGGTCATGTTCAAGCAAGATCATGGCGGCCGCCTGTTTGGCCACATCCACCGCGCCGTCGACCGAGATGCCCACGTCGGCGGTGTGCAGCGACGGCGCGTCATTGATGCCGTCACCCAGATAACCCACCACGTGACCGCGCGCTTTCAGGGCCAGGATGATTCGGTTTTTTTGCGCCGGATTGACGCGGCAGAACAGGTTGACACTTTCCACCCGGGCACGCAGGGCATCGTCGTTCAGTGCCGCCAGCTCGGTGCCGGTCAATACGCCGTCAATCGGCACACCAAGCTGCGCGCAGACATGGCGCGTGACACGCTCGTTGTCGCCGGTCAGGATCTTGACGGCGACACCGCTGGCCGCCATGGCCTGGATCGCCTGCCCGGCGCTGGTTTTGGGCGGGTCAAGAAAGGCTGCAAAGCCGGCAAAAATCAAGGCGCTTTCGTCTGATACCACGGCGTGCGGGTGGTCCAGCGCCACATCGCGCCAGGCAATGCCCAGCACCCGGAAGCCATCATCACCGAGGTCGTTAAACAGGGCGTTGATGCGTGCCAGTGCAGCCGCATCGAGTTCAATGGCTTGACCGGCCGGGTCCTGGTAATGCGTGCACAAGCGCAACACGTCTTCGGGCGCACCCTTGACCACCAGCCGCCTTGAGGCTGCGCGCTCGACCAGCACCGAGACGCGCCGGCGCTCAAAATCAAACGGCACCTCGTCAATCTTGACCCAGTCCGACACGTCCACATCTTCGTGGGCGAGGATGGCATCGTCGAGCGGACTTTTCAGGCCGCTCTCGAAGTAGCTGTTGAGATAGACCAGGGCCAGCACCTGGGGGTTATCTGCCCCCGAGGCGTCCACATGCCGTTCCAGGCGGATGTGTGCCTCGGTCAGGGTACCGGTCTTGTCGGTGCACAACACGTCCATGACGCCCAGGTCCTGAATGGCTGACGGACGCTTGACGATCACATTCAACGCTGCCATGCGCAACGCACCGCGGGTGAGCGTGACCGACACCACCATCGGCAGCAGTTCCGGGGTCAGGCCCACAGCCAGCGCCACCGCAAACAGGAACGACTCCAGCAGCGGCCTTTGCAGCGCCACATTGACGAGAAGGGTGAACAACACGAGCAGCAATGTCAAACGCATGATCAGCATGCCAAAACGCCGGGTACCCAACTCGAACGCGGTCGGTGGTGGCGGGCGCGACAGGTTGACTGCAATTTGCCCCAGGGCCGTGTTGCTGCCGGTACGCTCCAGCAGCACATGCGCCGAGCCGCTGACCACCGAACTGCCCATGAACACCCGATCAGGCGCCGCTGTGTCAGCGTTCTGGTCTGTTGCATCCAGGTTTGGCGTGACGGAGGCAAGATTGTCCTTTGGCGGACATTTTTCGACGGGATAGGGTTCGCCTGTCAATTGCGCCTGGTTGATAAAAAAGTCCGTGGCTTGCAGTACCCTGGCATCGGCCGGCACCAGGTTGCCGGCGGACAGCAACACGACGTCGCCCGGCACCAGCCCGGTCACCGGCAATTCACAGGGCGAACCATCACGCAGTACCGCGGCTGTCACCGCCACCTGCGACGCCAGTCGCTCTGCGGCTTGACCGGCGCGGTAGGACTGGACGAAGTCAAGCGTGACGCTCATCAGCACGATCAGCCCGATGATCAGTGCGCCGGTGGCATCACCTGTCAGGGCTGAAATGCCGGCGGCCACCAGCAGGATCAGCACCAGCGGATTTTTGAACTGCAGCAGGAACTGCAGGGTCAGCGCCCGCTGCAGCAAGGGTGTCAGTCTATTGGGACCGACGCGAGCCAGCCGCTCGGCCGCTTGCTGCGAGCTCAGCCCGTGCGCGGGGTGCGGGGCGGTCAGATCCTGATCGAGTGTCGCCATACAAGCTGTCAACTCCATCGTGACCGGCTTCCGGAGGAAGCGCTGGTGTCAACGGCGAAAGTTATCACAAGCCGGGTTGCAGGTCAGTGCGATATGTCACGCAGTCTGCACATGTGGCACGGCGTCTTCTTCGCGATGGCGCCGTGGCAGGGTACTGTTAGTCTGTGAATTTATACAGTATTATTCCGCCATGGCCAAAGAAAAAACTCACTACGTCTGTTCAGATTGTGGCGGCTCCAGCCCCAAATGGCAGGGCAAATGCCCGAGCTGCAATGCCTGGAACACGCTCATTGAATCAGCTCCCGAGAGCGCCTCACCGGCGAAAAATCGCTTTGCGTCCCTGGCAAAAACGGCTGAAATGGCCGTGCTGGGCGACATTGACGCGGTGGACATGGCGCGCACTCCGACCGGCCACGAGGAGCTGGACCGGGTCTTGGGAGGCGGCATGGTCGAAGGTGGTGTGGTGCTGATCGGTGGCGATCCTGGCATCGGCAAGTCGACCTTGTTGTTGCAGGCGCTGGACGCGCTGCAACGCAGTGGCCAGAGCACCCTTTATGTGACCGGCGAAGAAAGTGGTGCCCAGGTGGCCTTGCGCGCGCGCCGCTTGGGCCTGGACGGCTCCCAGGTCAAAGTGCTGGCGGAAATCGGTCTCGAGAAAATCCTGGCCACGCTGGAGACCACGCAACCCGACATCGCGGTGATCGACTCGATCCAGACCGTTTATTCCGACCAACTTACCTCGGCGCCCGGCTCGGTGGCGCAGGTGCGCGAATGTGCTGCCCACTTGACGCGTGCCGCCAAGGCCAGTGGCGTCTGTATCGTGCTGGTGGGCCACGTCACCAAGGAAGGTGCGCTGGCAGGGCCGCGCGTGCTCGAGCACATGGTCGACACGGTGCTTTATTTTGAGGGCGACACCCACAGCAGTTTCAGGTTGGTGCGTGCCATCAAGAACCGTTTTGGTGCGGTCAATGAAATTGGCGTATTTGCCATGACCGAAAAAGGCCTCAAGGGGGTCAGCAACCCAAGCGCCATTTTTCTGAGCCAGCACGCCGAGCCGGTGCCGGGCAGTTGTGTCATGGTCACGTTGGAGGGCACACGCCCGATGCTGGTTGAAATCCAGGCGCTGGTTGACAGCGGCGGCCCAAGCCCCAGGCGCTTGAGTGTCGGTCTCGACAAGGACCGTCTGGCCATGCTGCTGGCCGTCTTGCACCGCCATGCCGGCGTGGCCTGCATGGACCAGGACGTGTTTGTCAACGCGGTGGGTGGTGTGCGTATTTCCGAGCCGGCTGCCGATCTGGCGGTGTTGCTGGCCATCACCTCGAGCCTGCGCGGCAAACCCCTGCCCAAGGGTTTCTTCGCCTTTGGCGAAGTTGGCCTGGCAGGTGAGGTGCGACCTGCACCGCGCGGTCAGGAGCGCCTCAAGGAAGCCGCCAAGTTGGGGTTCAGCGTGGCCGTGGTGCCCAAGGCCAATTTGCCCAAGAACCTCAAGTCCAAAGACTTCGAGGGCCTGACGATTCACGCCGTCGAACGTGTCGAGCAGGCCATGGAAGTGGTGAGAGGTCTTTAACTTTGTGGGTCAGACCACTCGCGTAGCGACGTGCTCTGACCCCAACAAATTAGATGGTGACGTGCTCTGACCCCAACTGATTAGAAGTTAGTTGCGTACCAGCGTATTGCCCGACTTGCGCACCGCGTCACCGACCTTGAAACCAGGGTCCTGCTCGTAGTCGAACTCGGCTGTGGTGCCATTGTTGTAGTGCACGCTGACAGTCCAGACCTTGCGGGTGTTCATTTTTTCTTCGATTTTCTTGCCGGCGTAGGCGCCGCCTGCGGCGCCTGCAATGGTGGCCAGATCCTTGCCCATGCCGCCGCCAACCTGGTGTCCCAGCACCGCACCGGCCACGCCACCGGCAATCATGCCGACCGGTCCGCTCTCACCGGCTTTATCAACAACCTTGACAGCGGTCACCTTGCCACATTCGTTGCAAACTGCCGTTTGGGATGGCTGGGAGGATTTGGGCGCGGGTTTGCTGGCCGCCAGTGCCTTTTCATACACAGCCTGGGCATCACGGCGGCATTGCAGCCGTGCTTCGGAAGAGGCTTCGTCGGCACACAATTTTTTGTCGGCCTCGTAACGCGCTTTTGCCATGGTTGCCGCGCTGGTGGCTGTCGAAGTCTGCGCTTGCGCTGCCAGGCTGCAGGTGCCCAGCAACAGGCTGGCGGCCAACCAACAAGAATAGGTACGCAGTGTTGAAGTGTGTGTCATGAATTTCTCCCGAAATGAAACAAGTTGCCGTTCAGCGAACCGACCGAGCGGATGCCCAAGAATACTGCGAATCGCAGCTTTTGCACAGTCAAGACCTTATTCAACGAAGTGCTTGGGGTCGGGTTACTGTCGCCGGCTCGTGCTTCGGTTGAAAGCAGAGTCAGAAATAGTCGAAAAAGTAGCGCGCCGGTGCTCGTAAAATCCGCAGTTTGTAGTACCGCCCCCTAATTTGAAGGAAGAACCGATGAGCCCTTTGCCGCCCGACCTGTCTGATCGCGATGGAAAAATCTGGATGGATGGCCAGTTGGTGGAATGGCGTGATGCCAAGATCCACGTTCTGACCCACACCCTGCACTACGGTTGTGGTGTTTTCGAAGGGGTGCGGGCCTACAAAACTGCCGATGGCACAGCCATTTTCCGGCTCGAAGAACATACCCAGCGCCTGCTCAACAGCGCCCGGATTCTGCGCATGGCGATCCCCTTCAGCAAAGAGCAAATCATGCAGGCGCAAGTCGATGTGGTGCGTGCCAACCAGCTCGAATCCTGCTACCTGCGTCCCTTGAGCTGGATCGGCAGCCGCAAACTTGGCGTCAGCCCCAAGGGCAATCACATTCACCTGATGGTGGCAGCCTGGGCCTGGGGTGCTTACCTGGGCGATGAAGGCATGACCCGCGGCATCCGCGTCAAGATTTCGAGCTACACCCGCCACCACGTCAACATCACCATGACGCAGGCCAAGGCCGTGAGCAACTACACCAACTCCATTCTGGCCAACACCGAAGCGCTCGACGACGGCTACGACGAGGCCATGCTGCTCGATGCCAATGGCTTTGTCAGTGAAGGTTCCGGCGAAAACGTCTTTGTGATCAAGGATGGCGTGGTTTACACCCCCGACCTGTCGGCTGGTGCGCTGAACGGCATCACCCGTAACACCGTGTTACACATCTGCAAGGATCTGGGCATTGAAGTGGTGCAAAAACGCATCACCCGCGATGAGATCTACATCTGTGACGAAGCCTTTTTCAGTGGCACCGCGGCCGAAATCACGCCGATCCGCGAACTGGACCGCATCGAGCTGGGCAAGGCCGGTTACGTCGGAACCCGTGGCCCGATCACCGAAAAGATCCAGAGCGCGTTCTTTGACATTGTCAATGGCCGTAATCCCAAATACGCCCACTGGCTGACAAAGGTCTGAAGCCTTGCGGGACAGGCCAAAACTTGCGAAGCAAATTGGCTTTGTCCTCAACTGATCAAAAGGACTCCCCATGACAAACGCAACTGTAGAACTGCTGGCCAAAGATCTGAACCACTCGGGCGGGGTGTATTGCCCGAGTCCGCTGGCGGACATGAAACTCTGGAACAGCCATCCCAAGGTCTACCTGGATGTGGCTCAAACCGGCCAGGCCAAATGCCCTTATTGCGGCACGGTTTACAAGCTCAAGGAAGGCGAGCATTTCCACGGCCATTGAGCGGTGAAGCGCACACTCATCATCGCCCCGCAATGGATTGGCGACGCGGTGATGACCGAGCCGCTGTTGCGCCGGCTTGCCGCGCGCGGTGAAAAGCTCACCGTCGGCGCGCTGCCTTGGGTGGCACCGGTGTACCGGGCCATGCCACAGGTCGCAGAGGTCATTGAATTTCCGTTTGCCCACGGTGGTCTGCAATGGCGCGAGCGCTGGCGCCTGGCCCGGCAGATCAAGGGCCGTTTCGATCGCGCCTACATCTGCCCCAATTCGCTCAAGAGTGCGCTGCTGCCTTTTCTGGCCGGGATTCCGCAAAGGATCGGTTATCTGGGTGAGGCACGGCTTGGCTTGCTGACACAGCGTCTGAAAAATCCGGCCAAGGGGCAGCGTCCACCAATGGTGGCCTTTTATTCGGCCTTGAGCAGTGAATCGGACTTGGCGGGCGACCGGCCGCGATTGCAACTCGACCTGCAGGACGTTGACGCCAACCTGAAAGCCCTGGGTCTGACGCGTTTGGCTTATCACGTGTTTGCGCCGGGTGCCGAATACGGC